>NZ_JBQHUL010000004.1:0-142931 GCF_052065235.1 Blautia sp. HCP28S3_G10
TATTCTCTTTAACATTCTGAGAAATTTTGTTGCAAACAGAATTATCCAAAGTTTTTTTCCGACCTTTCTTCCGAGGCCTTAACCCGTCGGGGCCAGCTACTCTGAATGCTTCAACCCATCTACTAATCATAGTATAATTGGTGATTCCATTTGCTAATGCCAGTTCCTCATATGAGACCTCGTTTGATAAATAAGATTCTACCATATGAAGCTTGAATTCAAAAGAATAATTATTCTTCTGTCTACTTCTTTTTAAGCCTTCCTCGCCAAACTCATTATAATTATGAATCCATTGTTGAATCTGTCTAGCACTTTTAACATTATATTTTTTTGCTAGTGCTTTTGAACCAACACCTAAACTTAAATGCTCTAGAACAATTTTTTTCTTAAGCTCAAAGTTATATTTTGCCATAAGAAAACCGACCTCCAATAGTTAGATTTTTTCGTCTAACTTCTGGGGGTCGGTTCAAAAGGAAGCTCTTTTTATAAAAATCTATAAATAACCGTTATCTGTCTCAGAGTACCATTTTAGCTGCACCATAAATACCTGCATCATTACCGAGTGTGGCAATCAGCATTCTGGTATTTTTGCAGGATGGGAACGCATACTCTCTGTAATATTTCTGAATGCAGTCGATCAGCGGCTGTCCGGCTTTTGATACACCGCCGCCGATAACGATTGCCTCCGGATCCACAACTGCTGCAAATCCTGAAAGAGCACCACCAAGGAGATCTCCCACATATTCCATTATGTCTATTGCAACTTTGTCACCTGCTTTGAATGCATCCAGAACATCCTTTGCTGTTATATTGCTGAGACTTCTGAGCACACTGTCTTCATCTGTTTCGGCAAGTTTTCTTCCTGCCACACGTACGATTCCTGTTGCAGAAGCATACTGTTCCAGACATCCGTGGTTACCGCAGTTACATTTTTCCTTTTCACCGCGAAGAACCATTGCATGTCCGATCTCACCACCGGCACCATGCTCACCTGCCACAATCTTTCCGTCAACAATAATGCCTCCGCCAACACCAGTTCCAAGTGTTACAAGAATTACATTCTGTGCTCCCGCAGCCGCACCCTTCCATGCTTCTCCAAGTGCCGCAACATTGGCATCATTACCAGCTTTTGCCGGAAGTCCTGTGTATTCTTCTATTTCTTTTGATACGGCTTTAAATCCCCAGTAAAGGTTGACTGCACGTTCCACTTCACCTTTTCCGTTAACAGGCCCCGGGATTCCGATTCCTACACCCGCAATATCTTTTTTGTCCAGATTACGTTCTTTAATTTTGTTGTTGATAGTATCTCCGACATCCGGAAGAATTTTATCACCGTTATTTTCTCTTCGTGTAGGAATTTCCCATTTTTCTACCAGCGTACCATCCGTTTTAAAAAGGCCACACTTAACAGAAGTACCTCCTACATCAATACCAAAACAATATGAACTCATTTTATTTCCACCTTTCCCTCTGGAGCTTCTGCTCCAGTATTGTTTTATTTTAACTCTACATCCTTCTTTGTAATCAATTACCCTTCACGTTTACGTGCAATATTCGCCTGAACACGTTTGTACAGTTCTTCTGCAGCATTATAACCCATCTTTTTCTGTCTGTGGTTGACAGCAGCCGCTTCTACGATAACAGCCAGATTTCTGCCTGGCCGGATTGGCAGTGAATGACACACGATCTTGTTTCCAAGATATTCTGTATATTCCTCATGAAGTCCAAGACGGTCATATTCTTTGTCTCTGTCCCACTCTTCAAGTTTAATGACCAGGTCTACAGACTGTGTATCCTTTACACTTTCAACACCAAACAGTGTTTTGACATCAATAATTCCGATACCACGGAGTTCAATAAAATGTCTTGTAATATCCGGTGCCGAACCTACCAGTGTAACATCACTTACTTTGCGAAGCTCGACTACATCATCACTTACAAGACGATGTCCTCTCTTAATCAGTTCCAGTGCAGCTTCACTTTTTCCAATGCCGCTCTCTCCTGTAATAAGGATTCCCTCGCCATAAACATCAACAAGAACACCATGAATGGAAATACAGGGTGCCAACTGAACACCAAGCCAGCGGATAATCTCTGCCATAAGGCTGGAAGTTGTTCTCTCTGTAACAAATGTCGGCACCTTATATTTTCTTGCAAGATCAAGCATATCCTGTGATGGTTTTGTCATGGTACTGAAAATAACACACGGAATCTTACTGGAAATAAAACGCTCGTATTTCATCATGCGTTTTTCGTCACTAAGCTGCATCAGATAAGTATACTCTACATATCCGATAATCTGAACACGTTCATTGGCAAAGTGCTCCAGATATCCCGTAAGCTGAAGTGCCGGTCGGTTAATTTCTGCTGTAATAATTCTCATATCAGTCAGATCAATCTCAGGGGTCAGGTTTGTCAGGTTCAATTCCTGAACCATCTTTGTCATCAATACACCTTTCATAGCAAGTTTCTCCTTTAATGTTTATTTATTCGGGTGAAAAAAAGCATACACCTGTTTTGCACTTCCTGCATTCATCGATTCTGTTTCTGCAAGTTCTTCCACTGATGCATCTCTGATTCCCTCAACTGAACGAAACCTGCGCATCAGTGCCTTTCTTCTTGTATCACCTATTCCCGGAATATCATCCAGAATAGAATGTACCTGTTCCCTGCTTCGCAGAGAGCGATGATATTCAATAGCAAACCTGTGAGCTTCATCCTGTATTCTGGTGATCAGGCGAAATCCCTCACTGTTTACATCTATTGGTATTTCAACATTATTATAATAAAGTCCTCTTGTTCTGTGGTGATCATCTTTTACCATGCCACAGACAGGAATTGAAAGTCCCAGTTTTTCAAGCACCCCCAGTGCTATATTCACCTGCCCTCTTCCACCATCCATCAGAAGAAGGTCCGGCATAATTGAAAAACTGTCGTATTCTCCGTTACTCTCATGAGTAAAACGTCTGGTCAGCACTTCTTCCATACTGGCATAATCATTAGGACCCTGCACTGTTTTTATACGGAATTTACGGTAATCGCTGCGCTTTGGTTTTCCTTTTTCGTATACGACCATCGATCCCACAGACTCAAACCCACTGATATTTGAAATATCAAAAGCCTCCATACGATTAATTCCGGACAAACCGATCCAGCCTTCTACTTCATGTACTGCACCAATTGTCCGACCCTCTTCTCTTCGGATTCTTTCGCGGTCTTTTTCCAGAACCATTTTTGCATTTTCCCAGGCAAGTTCTATCAGTTTTTCCTTTGTTCCTTTCTTTGGAATCTGAATATGAACTTTCTGTTTTCGTCTGGAAGACAGCCATTCTTCAATGATCTCCCTGTCCTCAATATCCGTCTGAAGCATAATCTCTCTCGGAATAAACGGTGTTCCTGCATAAAACTGTTTCATAAAACTGGACAGAACCTGTGACCTGGTATCACCTCTCGCAACCCGGAGATAAAAATGATCCCTGCCTATCATTTTTCCACTTCGCATAAAAAATACCTGAACAACAGCCTCCTGCTCACGAAGATCCAGACTTTCATCCATTGCTACTGCAATAATATCCCTGTCTTCCTCTCCATACGCAGTTATTTTCTGACGTTCACCAATCTTGCGGATACTCTGTATCAGATTCCTGTATTCCACAGCATCTTCAAAACGCATTTCCTCTGAAGCAGCAAACATCTTCTCTGTAAGCTGATCTATTGTCTCCTGAAAATCTCCATTCAGAAAACGTATAACTTTTTTGATGTTTTCTCTGTAAAGAGCCTGATCTGTATTCCCCCTGCAGGGTCCCATACACTGTTTCATATGATAATAAAGACATGGTCTGTCTTTCCCGCAGTCTCTCGGCAGATTTCTGTTGCATGAACGGACCTGATACAGTTTCCGCACAAGTTCAATCACGTCTTTTACTGCACCGGCACTGGTATATGGACCAAAATAGCGGTTTTTGTCTTTTTTCATACGACGTGCAAACAACACACGGGGATAGGCCTCCTGCACAGTAACCTTGATAAAAGGATAACTCTTATCATCCTTAAGCATGGTATTATACTTTGGCCTGTGTTCCTTGATCAGATTGCTTTCCAGAACCAGAGCCTCCAGTTCTGAATCTGTGACAATATATTCAAATCGAGCAATATGGGTAACCATCTGCTCGATTTTTGCGCCTTTATTGCGGCTGCTCTGAAAGTACTGACGTACACGATTACGAAGACTTATAGCTTTTCCAACATAAATAATCTCATCGTGTTCATCATGCATAAGATATACGCCCGGTTTTGCAGGCAGTTTTTTTAATTCTTCCTCAATCAGAAACATCCTGACTTTCCTCTGTTACTTCTGTCTCTGCCGCCGTCAGTTCCGGAACATTCTGTACTTCCTTTGGAGCTTCTGTCTTCTCTTCCTGAACATTCTCTTCTTCTGCCGGAATGGATTCCTGAGTTTCTTCAGCCTTCTTTTCTTCCGGAATCTCCAGATCATCCAGATTTTCCGGAATTTCCAGACCTTTTTCCACCGCACGGAAAATCTTCATAAATTCTTTACCTGTGATCGTCTCTCTCCGAATCAGATATTCTGCGATCTTATTCAGTGCTTCTCTGTGTTCATTCAGAAGTCTCTTGGCCTCTTCATAAGAATAATGAAGCAGCTGCATCACCTCATGGTCAATCTCTGTAGCTGTATCGTCACCGCAGTTCAGTACAGCACGGCCGGAAAGATACTGGTTTTCCTGTGTTGCAAGTCCCATAAGCCCAAACTTCTGAGACATGCCGTACTGCGTGATCATGGCTCTTGCGACCTTTGTTGCCTGCTCGATATCATTTGCTGCGCCTGTGGTCACTGTATCAAAAACAATTTCTTCCGCTGCACGGCCACCGAGATAGCCGACCAGCATTGCTTCCAGTTCTTTCTTGGTATTGAGATATTTCTCCTCTTCAGGCACCTGCATAACATATCCCAGTGCCCCCATGGTTCTCGGAACAATAGTAATTTTCTGTACCGGTTCTGCATCTTTCTGCAGTGCATTTACAAGCGCATGTCCAACTTCATGATAAGAAACAATACGTCTTTCCTGCGCACTTAAGATACGGTCTTTCTTTTCTTTACCTACAAGCACTACTTCCACAGATTCCTGTAAATCTTTCTGTGAAACAGCTTTACGTCCGTTCTTGACTGCCAGAATAGCAGCCTCATTGATCATATTCGCAAGATCAGAACCAACGGCTCCTGAAGTTGCAAGTGCAATTGCCTCCAGATCCACTGTTTCATCAAGCATTACATCTTTTGCATGTACTTTAAGAATTTCTACTCTTCCTTTGAGATCCGGACGGTCAACAATGATTCTTCTGTCAAAACGTCCCGGGCGGAGAAGCGCCGGATCAAGTACTTCCGGGCGGTTGGTTGCCGCAAGAATCAGCAGTCCCTTGGATGTATCAAATCCATCCATTTCTGCCAGAAGCTGATTCAGAGTCTGCTCTCTTTCATCATTTCCACTTCCGTATTTGGAGTCACGGCTTTTTCCAATTGCGTCAATTTCATCAATAAATACGATACACGGTGCGTTTTTTTTCGCTTCCTCAAAAAGATCTCTTACTCTGGAAGCGCCAACTCCTACAAACATTTCCACAAATTCGGAACCTGACAGGGAAAAGAACGGAACATTCGCCTCTCCTGCAACTGCTTTTGCAAGAAGAGTCTTACCTGTTCCAGGAGGGCCTACAAGAAGAGCTCCCTTCGGAAGTTTTGCTCCGATTGCAGTATACTTACCAGGATTGTGAAGGAAATCAACAACTTCCTGAAGAGATTCCTTTGCTTCTTCCTGACCAGCAACATCTTTGAATGTAATTCCTGTTTCTTTCTGGATATAGGCCTTGGCACGGCTCTTGCCGACACCCATGATTCCACTTCCGCCTTTATTCATACGACGCATAAAGAACATCAGCATGAAAAACAGAAGAATCGTAGGCAGAAGCACACTCAGCATCGTAGATACAAACTCACCCATTGCATCCGGCTGTTCATAATGAAAAACAATACCTGTTCCCTCAAGTCTCTTTGTAAGGGAATCTGTATCCTCCATCTGATTCGTCCGGTATGTCATATTCTGATAATAAGATTTCTGAAGTTTGGGCACAATAGTCAGGACTCCTGACTGAAGCGTTACCTCCTTAATCTGGTCTTTATCGACCATTTCAATAAATTTATCGTAGGTGATCTCACTGGATTTGTCACTCATCATATCTGTCACAAAACTGAGACAAACCAGAGTGATCAGAAGGCAAATCAAAAAAGCCAGAATGGACTGGCGGTTTTTGTTTGGACCCTGATTTCTGGGATTATTCCGGTTTGGCCGGTTTCTGTCCGGTCGGTTATCCTTATGATCGTTCATTATTTTCCTCCTCTTTTTGTCTTCTTCATTATAAAGAGATTTAACGGATAAATCAACTGGAAAACTATGAATGTTTGTAGTATACTAGGTACGTGAAAGCCGGGAGAATTTTAGCTGCCGGTGAATGTGTGATGGGAAAGGAAAACAACAAATGAAAATTGGATTTGACAACGAAAAGTATCTGACAATGCAGTCTCAGCATATCAGAGAACGTATCAGCAAATTTGACAACAAACTTTATCTGGAATTTGGCGGGAAACTTTTTGATGATTACCATGCTTCCCGTGTTCTTCCCGGCTTTGAACCTGACAGCAAACTGCGTATGCTTATGCAGCTCAGTGACCAGGCTGAAATTGTAATTGTTATCAGCGCAGCTGACATTGACAAAAACAAAATGCGTGGTGATCTTGGAATCACTTATGATGAAGACGTACTCCGTCTGATCGACGCATTTACGGAACGCGGACTTTACGTAGGCAGCGTATGCATTACACGCTATGCAGGCCAGGAAAGTGCCGATCACTTCAAAAAACGTCTTGAAAAACTTGGTATCAGAGTATACTTCCACTACAGTATTCCCGGTTATCCAAGCAATATCCCTCTTATCGTCAGTGATGAAGGATATGGCAAAAATGAGTACATTGAAACCACCCGCCCGCTTGTAGTCATCACTGCACCTGGACCTGGAAGCGGAAAAATGGCTACCTGTCTTTCTCAGCTTTATCATGAATATAAGCGCGGTGTTGCCGCAGGATATGCAAAATTCGAAACATTCCCTATCTGGAATATTCCGTTAAAGCACCCGGTAAACCTTGCTTATGAAGCTGCTACAGCTGATCTTAATGATGTTAACATGATCGATCCGTTCCATCTGGAGGCTTACGGTGAGACAACCGTCAATTATAACCGTGATGTAGAAATCTTCCCTGTTCTGCAGGCAATGTTTGAAAAGATCATGGGTGACTGCCCGTATAAATCTCCTACAGATATGGGGGTAAATATGGCCGGAAACTGTATTGTAAACGACGATGTATGCTGCGAAGCTTCACGTCAGGAAATCATCCGCCGTTATTACAAGAGCTGCGCCGCACTGCTTACAGGTACAGGAACAGAAGAAGAAGTACGCAAGATCGAGCTTCTTCTGAAACAGGCTCATGCTTCTCTTGAAGACCGCAAAGTAGTTCCGGCAAGCCTTCAGAAAGAACAGGAAACAGGAGCTCCTGCCGCTGCACTTGAGCTTCCGGACGGACGTATCATTTACGGAAAAACTTCCGAACTTCTTGGTGCTTCATCAGCGCTTCTTCTGAATGCATTAAAAGATCTTGCCGGTATTGACCACGAGCACCACGTAATCTCACCGGAAGCAATCCGTCCGATCCAGGAACTTAAAACGCAGTATCTTGGAAGCAAAAACCCACGTCTTCATACAGACGAAACACTGATTGCCCTTTCTGTCAGTGCCGCAAGTAATCCGGAAGCACGCAAAGCCCTGGAACAGCTCCGCACCCTGAAAGGATGCCAGGCTCATACTTCTGTTATGCTGTCTTCTGTAGATATCTGGGAATTCCGCAAACTGGGTATTGAACTTACCTGTGAACCAAAATTTGAAAAAGAAAAGAAATATCATTAACAACTATCAATTTTGCGAAAAAAACAGATCCGGTCATAACGTCCGGATCTGTTTTTATTTCTCGTTTTAATAATCAACATCAAAAATCAGTCTTCATATCCATTCGGATTCTTCTGCTGGAAATTCCAGGAATCCGCACACATATCTTTTATTCCATATTCAGCTTCCCAGCCAAGTTCCTTTTTGGCCTTGGTTGCATCAGAATAACAGGTTGCCACATCACCTGCACGGCGTGGCTTAATTGAATATGGAATCTTAATTCCTGTAGCAGCCTCAAAGTTTTTCACAATATCAAGAACGCTGTAGCCTTTGCCGGTACCAAGATTGTAAATGCTCAGCCCTGAATTATCTTCCAGTTTCTTAACGGCTTTTACATGTCCCTTTGCAAGGTCAACTACATGGATGTAATCTCTTACGCCGGTTCCGTCCGGTGTATCATAATCATTTCCAAATACACCCAGTTCTTTCAGTTTACCTACTGCAACCTGTGTAATATAAGGCATCAGATTGTTCGGGATACCATTCGGATTCTCACCGATAAGTCCGCTCTTATGAGCTCCAATAGGATTGAAATAACGAAGAAGAACTACATTCCATTCCGGATCTGCCTTCTGAATATCTGTAAGAATCTGCTCCAGCATGGATTTTGTCCAGCCATACGGGTTAGTACACTGTCCTTTCGGACATTCTTCTGTAATCGGGATGATTGCCGGATCACCATATACAGTTGCTGAAGAGGAGAAAATAATGTTTTTCACGCCATGTTTTCTCATTACATCAACCAGTGTAAGAGTTCCTGCGATATTGTTTTCATAATATTCCCACGGTTTGACAACAGATTCTCCAACTGCTTTCAGACCTGCAAAATGAATACAGGAATCAATGTTTTCTTTTTCAAAAACTTCATTCAGACCTTCTCTGTCAAGAATATCTGTTTTATAAAATTTCACCGGTTTCCCTGTAATCTTCTGAACACGTTCAAGACTTTTCTCACTGGAGTTGCTGAGGTTATCCAGAACTACCACATCATATCCTGCGGTCTGCAGTTCTACAACTGTATGACTTCCGATAAATCCTGCTCCGCCTGTTACTAAAATTGCCATGACTTTCTCCTCCTGACGTTTGCTTTGTTTCTGTTACGGTGCCATTGTAACACCATTTTCTTTTTTTCACAATAGTACTCGAAACCAGAAAAATATTTTACTTTCCGTCTCACACTATCTGTCATTGATATTATTATGCAAAATATCCATAATATTTGCACTATCCGCTCATTCTTTATACATTTCGTTGACACTTTTACATTTTCACTGTATAATTCAACCCATCATATTCGTGACAATCACGAATACGAACTGATATTTTTGTCAGTTTAACCACAAAGGGAGGAATTAAATATGAAACGAAAACTCGCACTCGCTATGGCATTAGCAATGACCGCAACAATGGCTCAGCCTATTCTGGCCGACAGTTCCACTCCTGTTCCCCTCAACGTTATCATCAGTCAGTACGGTACACAGACCCAGACCTGGTGGACACAGTTTGAAAAGGATTTTGAGGCCGAAAATCCTGACATTGACCTTAATATCGAAATCGTATCATGGAATGATATCTATACAAAAGTAAACACACTTGTTTCAAATGGCAACGCACCTGACATCCTCAACATTGATGTTCTCGCAGATTACGTTGCTGATGATCTTCTTATGCCGGCAACTGAATATGCCTCTGAAGATCTCCAGGCAAAATTCTTCCCGTCGTTCTGGGAAGCAAGCTCTATTGACGACACAGTATATGCATTACCGATCCTCGCTTCCTGCCGTGCTCTCTTCGTAAATAAAGACATCCTTGATGAAGCAGGTGCAGAAATTCCTACTACATGGGCAGAAGTTCAGGATGCAGCTCAGAAGATTAAAGATAAATTCGGTGATGATGTATATCCATGGGGCATTGATATGACTACTGACGAAGGTCAGGCAGCATTTTCCTATTATACATGGAACAATGGCGGCGGATTTGTTGACGAAAATAATGACTGGGCCCTGAATAGTGATGCAAACGTGGAAGCCCTGAATTATGCGATCGGTCTTGTAAATGACGGCTACACTAACTCTGATCCGGCAAATGAAACACGTTATGACCTTCAGGATATGTTCGGTGCTGGCAAAGTTGCCATGATGATCGGACCAAACAACATTCCTACCTATCTTTCCGATGGTGGTTATGATGTAAATTACGAAGTTGCTTCCATTCCTTCTAATGAAGGCATCGAGTCCGTTGCAATGGGTGTTTGTGACCGCCTTGAAGTATTCAAAAATGACGAGGCAGAAGATCAGGAAGCACGTACAGCTGCTATCAGCAAATTCTTTGACTTCTTCTATGATGATGCACGTTATTCAGACTACATGGTATTCGAAGGATTCCTTCCTACTACCCAGACAGCAGCAGATCTTCTTGCAAAAGATGATGAAACATTTGCATCCTGGATTGATATTCTCCAGAGCTGTAAATTCTATCCAGCAACCAAGACTGAATGGGCAGATGTAAAACAGGGCGTTATCGAAGTAGAACAGAATGCACTTCTCGGTGATGATGTTCAGACTCTTCTTGATGACCTTCAGGCTGATATCGCAGGCTGATACCGGATTAAAAAACAAAAGCGTTTTCATTAAGCCGGGGGCCGGTTACAATAGTAGCCGGCTCCCGGTTCTATTTAAGATAGTTTGGTGGTGTTTAAATGAAAAAAAAGAAATCTCTGGCAAATATCGAACCATATGTATGGCTCCTGCCAAGTATTCTTCTTATGACAATTTTTATTCTGTTTCCTATCCTGGAAGTTTTCCGTACCTCGCTGAGCGAAGTAAGTAAAGCAGGTATCATCAAAGGATTCTGCGGACTGGATAATTTTACAAAAGTTCTGAGGGGCTCAACCTTCAAGCTTGTTCTCAAAAACACTCTCGTATGGACAATTGTTGTCGTTGTTCTCTCAACCGTGTTTGGATTTATCCTGGCACTGGTTCTGAATAATGAATTCCGTTTCCGTAAAGCAGTCCGTGCAGTTGTTGTTTTTCCATGGGCAACTTCTCTGATCATTCAGGCAGGTGTATGGAAATTTATCATCGACAAGGATTATGGTGCCCTGAACACGCTTCTCATGAAGCTGCATATCATTGCAAGTCCTGTAAACTGGACACCTACACCGGGTGCTTATTTTGCCTGGGAATGTTTTGTAGGTATTTTTGTAACAGTACCTTTTGTTACTTTCTGCGTGCTTTCCGGACTGCAGAGTATTGATACTGCCTATTATGAAGCGGCAACCGTAGACGGTGCCAACTACTGGCAGAAGCTTTTCAAAATAACGCTTCCTCTGGTAAGGCCGTCTCTTACAGTAAGTACTGTGCTGAATATTATTTATGTTTTTAACTCTTTCCCGATCATCTGGACAATAACTAAGGGCGATCCTGCCAGCCGTACAGACACACTTGTTACGTATCTTTATAAACTGGCATTTTATAAAGGAAAATCAGGTGAGGCAGCTGCCGTATCTGTTATTGGCTTTCTTATTCTGTGTGCCTGCGCATCCGTTTACATGATCATTTCACTTAAAAAGGAGGGACAGGAAGAATGAAAGCTGTAAATAACAAACATTCCTATGACACGAAGCACAAATTCCTCCGTGTACTCCTGTATTTATTTGTAATTCTTGTTGTAGTGGTAACTCTGTATCCATATTTTGTCATGTTTACAACTGCTGCCAAAAGCCGTGCTGAAATTTATGCTACTGAGGGAACACTTCTTCCTGTAACATGGCTGTGGCAGAATTTCAAGGATATCTGGACACTTGCACCGCTTTCCAGATATTTCCTGAACTCCATTATCGTAGCAGGAGGATCTACCCTGATTGCCATTGTATGTGGTATCCCGGCAGCATATGCACTTGCAAGAATGAAATTCAAAGGCAAAAATTTCTTCCTGGGACTTGTTATCATTTCCCAGATGTTCGCACCTGTAGTTCTCCTCGTGGGCATCTACAAAGTCATGAATACCTTTGGAATGACAGACAGCCTGATTGGTCTTGTATTTATCAATGCAGCATTTAACCAGGCATTTGCCATCTGGCTCCTTCGAGGAACATTTATGTCTATCTCGCCGGAAATGGAGCAGGCAGCAACTGTAGACGGATGTAACCGTGTTACCGCATTGATTCGGATTCTTCTTCCGGTAGCTGCACCTGGTATTGTAACAGCTCTGATCTTCGTATTTATCAATGCATGGAACGAATACACGGTGGCTCTTACCCTGATGTCTACAGACGTGCTTAAACCACTTACTGTAGGTATTACGATCTTTAACGGATACAACATGATAGAATGGCAGTATCTGTTTGCTTCGTCGCTGTTTGCGACGATACCTGTCGTGATCCTGTTTATTCTTATCGAAAAACATCTTGTCGGAGGTCTGACTTCCGGAGGTGTCAAAGGCTGATAGCAAAAGAGCTCCGAACCGCTGTTGATGTGATTCGAAGCTCTTTTTATTATCTGAGATTATTTATATTTATTAACAATCTGCTGCATCTGCTGCATCTTTTCTTCCATGTCACTGACAAGTTTCAGCTGTGTTCTGCAACGGTCAAGATTCTGCCCGTCTCTGTGGATTTTGAAATAATGATCGCCTTCCAGATAATCAGTAAGGAAACGTATTCCGTTTTCAAAAGTCATCAGAACTGCTCCCCATGGAAGCATATCAAGTTCTGTTTCTGTCAGTGCTCCACCGCATCCTTCTATAAAGCCTTTTGTATATACTTCATAAAGATGAAGATCGCAGGATATCTTTGACAGATCTCTTTCATCTTCTGCACCTGTGCTTGCCCCAAACCGGATAGAATCTCCGAAATCATGTGCTGAAAGTCCTGGCATAACTGTATCCAGATCGATCACACAGATGGCTTTTCCTGTAGCATCATCGATCATGATATTGTTAAGTTTCGTATCATTGTGTGTTACACGAAGTGGCAGTTTCCCCTCTTCCAGCATGTCATAAAGTACGTGGGAAAGTTTTTCGTGTTCTTCTATAAAACGGATTTCTTCCTGAACCCCTGCTGCCCTGCTGTATGCATCTCTCTGCACTGCTTCACGGAATATTCGCATACGATCCGGTGTATTATGAAAATTCGGTATTGTTTCGTGAAGTGTTTCCGCCGGATAATCTGCCAGAAGTCTCTGAAAATGTCCAAAAGCAACTGCACTCTGATAAAAATCATCATCGTTTTTCACTGCATCATAACAGGTAGCACCTTCGATAAATTTATAAACACGCCAGTATCCACCCTCTTTGTCCACATGATACGGAATGCCTTCTCTGGTCATCACAAGATTCAGTGTTTCTCTTTCTGTGTCTCCGCCATTTTCCCGGATTTTTTTCTTCAGCCATGCAGTTACATTGCTGATATTCTCCATAAGCTCTACAGGTTTCTTAAAAACAACAGCACTCATTTTCTGCAAGATGTATCTTCTGGTACCCTGCTCTGTCTTAAAAGTCAGCCTGAATGTATCATTGATATGGCCGTTTCCAAAAACAATACACTTCTGCAATTCCCCTTCCAGATTAAAAGCATTGATTACTTTTGTTAATTCCGTACTGCTCTTCAATTATTTTTCCTCCCACAGTTTCTGTGGATACAGTCCCTGATCTTTCATCTTCTGTACAGCATCCATTACCATCGGCTTATCTTCCTTGTATGTTACCCCATACCATTTATCTTCGGATTTCAGTACTTTTACTGTGGCTTTCTTTTCCTGAAGAAGCTCATCTACAACAAATGGAAGGAAATATTCACATTTCAGAGGATTTTCGGAAAGATTTCTGTCAAGGAATTCCGAAAAACGATTTTTCAGTTCTGTAAGGATACTTGCAGAGAATCCCCACATATTCATGGATACAGTACTGTCTGCCGAAAGCGCTGTCCAGGTAGCCCCGTCATCTTCTGTATATGCAGCACCCTCACCGCGCTTTTCGATGTGAGTTCTCTCATTGATCTTGACAAGATGACCTTCTTCATCTGTTACACAGACACCTCTCGCCACGTGACCGTTTTCTGTAAGAGTATTTTCAAGTCTGTATCCCACCATCATATAACGATATCCATCTTTTTCATTCTGATTTTCTGTCAGGAAATCATATGCCATCCTGAATGCATGAACACCATAATAGTCATCCGCATTTATTACTGCAAAAGGTCCATCGATCTCATCTATGCAGCTCAGTACTGCATGTCCTGTTCCCCATGGTTTCACTCTTCCTTCCGGTACTGAGTATCCTTCCGGAAGATTATCAAGTTCCTGGAACACATAAGCTACTTTGACATATTTACCAAGTCTGTCACCAATTGCCTCGCGGAAAGCCAGCTCATTTTCTCTCTTAATAATAAACACAACTTTTTCAAATCCGGCTCTTACTGCATCAAAAATGGAAAAATCCATAATGATATGTCCGTCTCCATCTATCGGATCAATCTGTTTCAGACCACCATAACGACTCCCCATTCCTGCCGCCATTACTACAAGTACCGGTTTTTTCATCATTGATTTCCTCCTGAATAATCCATATTTTTTTTACTGTTTCTTCTTATTATAATCCTATCGTTTTTTTTAGAATAGTATTTGCATAATCGTTTATTATTTTTGCATTTTCAGATAATCTGTTTGACTATTTTACCATGTATAACTACAATTGAATTACAGGATATTTCCTGCAGATCTTACCCTGGAAATATCTTATTTTCACAGAGGAGCGGATTACGAATGGCATATGAAAGCGTAAAATTAGAGAGAGAACTCATTATCGACAGCATTTATACCGTACATTATTATGATTACAGAAATGATTTTTATTTTCCGGGTGAAAAACATGACTTCTGGGAATTCCAGTGTGTGGACAAAGGTGAAGCTGTTGTTACCACAGATGAAGGCAGGCACCACCTCACACGCAGACAGGTAATTTTTCACAAGCCCAACGAATTTCATGATCTCATGGCGACCGAAAAAAATGCTCCAAACGTTATTGTTGTATCTTTTTCCTGCCATTCGGAATGTATGCATTTTTTTGAAAATCGTGTTCTTGAATTATCGGATTCTGAGCGGAACATTCTCGGACTTCTGATCGCAGAAGCACGACATTGTTTTTCTTCCCCTCTTGATAATCCTTACCTCGAAAAAATGGAAAAGCGACCTGATATCCCATTTGGTTCCCAGCAGCTCCTTTCACTTTATCTTGAACAATTGCTGATTCATATTATCCGCCGTTATACTTTTAACAGCTATTCTGCATCGGATGGAATTTATGATACCAGTCATACAGAATCTGCGCTCTGCCGCAGGATCATCCAATACATGCAGGATCATATTCATCAGTCTCTTACCATAGAAAAAATTTCCCACGATAATCTGATCGGACGTTCACAGCTGCAAAAGCTTTTCCGTGAACAGTACCAGTGTGGTGCTATTGAATTTTTTTCCAGAATGAAAATTGATTTTGCCCGTCAGCTGATCCGTGATAATGATATGAATTTTACACAGATTTCCGAATTTCTGGGTTATTCTTCCATTCATTATTTTTCAAGACAGTTCAAAAAGATAACAGGAATGACTCCGACTGAATATGCTACTTCCATAAAGGCTTTATCTGAGCGGACACGAATGGAGCATCGGTAATATTTACACAGGCTTTAATGCAAAACTATATAATATAAAAGGATGTCCATTATGCGGACAAGGAGGAGGAAACATGCATATCTGCAAAGTAAAAAACTATCAGGAACTCAGCCGGAAAGCAGCCAATATCATTGCTGCGCAGGTAATCCTGAAACCAGACAGCGTTCTGGGACTGGCAACTGGTTCATCACCAGTGGGCACATATGAACAGCTTGTTCAGATGTACGAAAACGGAGACCTCGATTTTTCACAGGTCACAACTGTCAATCTTGATGAATACAAAGGGCTTGCCGGAACTGATCCGCAAAGTTATCGTTATTTTATGAACAGTAATCTTTTTCATAAGATAAATATCCCGCATGACCGTACTTTTGTTCCTGACGGAACTGAAGCAGACAGTTCTGCTGCCTGTGCTGAATATGACCGGAAGCTTCAGGAGACAGGTCCTGCTGATATTCAGATCCTCGGACTCGGTCACGACGGACATATCGGATTTAATGAACCTGCTGATCATTTCGAGGTCTCCACTCACTGTGTAGATCTTACTGAGCAGACTATCCAGGCAAATAAGCGCTTCTTTGAAAAGGAAGAAGATGTTCCCCGCCAGGCTTACACCATGGGTATCGGCACTATCATGAACAGCCGAAAAATCCTTGTTGTTGTCAGCGGCAAAGACAAAGCTTCCATTCTGAAATCTGTTATTGAGGGACCTGTAACTCCACATGTTCCAGGATCCATTCTTCAGTTCCATCAGGACTGTACGATTATTGCCGATGAAGACGCACTTTCTGAAATTAATCTGTAAACTATAACAAAGCGGACAAGTCCGCTTCAAACTCCCTGAATCCCTCAATTTTTGAGGGACTTGCTACGCTTTGCGCGCTAGATGAAAATCCCCATGCCTCTGTAATTTTCACAGATACATGGGGATTTTTCTGGTCAGAACACCAGTTCCATTTTTGTTCCTTTTCCTGGTTCACTGTCCAGAACAATTTTTGCATCATGAAGAATTGCTCCATGTTTTACAATGGAAAGCCCCAGCCCGGTTCCTCCGGTTTCTCTAGAATGGCTCTTATCCACTCTGTAAAATCTTTCAAAAATACGTTTTTGTTCATTTTCAGAAATACCGATTCCGTTATCTTCCACACGATAATATGCATGAGAGCCAACTCTGCCGATAATGATTTTCACTTCTCCGTCTTCACCTGTATAACGAATAGCATTATCCGCTATATTATAAAGCATCTCATAAAGTACCTGACGGACACCTTTCACTGTAACAGATTTTTCACCATTAAGGCTGATGTGAATATTTTTACGCTCTGCCGCTCTTTCCAGATGGACCACAATATCTTCTGCCATCTCATAAATATCCACTTTCTCAAATGGCATATCATTGCTTTTTTCATCCAGTCTGGAAAGCTGGATAATATCAGATACAAGCGTACTCAGACGGCTCGCCTCATGATATATCCTTCCGGAGAATTCCTGCAGTTTGTCAGGTGGCACCATTCCGTTCATCATCAGTTCTGCATAACCAGAAATAGACATCAACGGTGTTTTAAGTTCATGTGAAACATTTGCAGTAAATTCTCTTCGTACGGCTTCCGCTTCCTTCAGTTCGGACATCTGCTGCAAAATCTGTTTATTCTGCTGATCCACTCTTCCCAGAAGCGGTCTGAGTTCTTCATACACAACATTTTTCAGTGGATTTTCCAGATCGAGTGTGTTAATCGGTTCGATCAGATCTCTTGTCTGCTTCTGCACAAGAATAAAAGCCAGCGCAAGAATTATCAGAAGAAGAATTCCCATAATTGCCAGGCTTGAGATCATAGTGGAAAAAACACTGTCTGTTGTTCGTCCCACACGAAGGATATTTTCATTTTCCAGTTTCTGTGCACAATAAAAATTCTGTTTTGAAAGTGTCTCTGAGTAACGGACTGTTTCCGCATATCCGTTTTTCTGTGCTTTTATAAATTCTGGGCGGTTACTGTGATTCTGCATTTTTGATTCATCTTCCATGGAATCATAGAGAACCTTTCCTGATGGATCCAGTAATGTAATACGAACAGCCGTTTCTTCACCTGGATTATCCTTCAGATACTGTTCTCCCATTTTCTGGATTCCATCTTTAATATATACAGCATCATCTCTGACACTCTGCTTCAGATCATCATTATATTTCTGGTACATCACGAGACTTGCTGCCAGAAACGTAAGGATTACGGACACTACAATAAGCAGACAGGTATGTCTCAGTATTTTCTGTTTCATTTTATGCTCCGATCCGATAGCCCACGCCACGGACTGTCTCTATAATATCACCTGCCATTCCCAGTTTCTGCCGCAGGGTACGGACATGCACATCTACTGTCCTGGTCTCTCCGTCAAAATCATATCCCCAGACATGACAAAGTATCTGATTCCGTGTCATAACAAGTCCTTTATTTTCCATCAGATACTGCAGAAGTTCAAATTCTTTCCTGGTCAGTTCCACAGGCTGTCCCTGGAAGCTTACTCTGTGGCGCCCCACAGACACTTTCAATTCTCCACAGATCAGCTCTTTATCTTCTTCCTGTCTGGAACATCTTCTGAGAACAGCCTTCACTCTGGCAACAAATTCCATCATTCCAAAGGGTTTTGTAATATAATCATCTGCCCCTGCTTCCAGTCCTCTGACTTTGTCATATTCTGCCTCTTTTGCTGTGACCATGATCACCGGAATACTTTTTGTATCAGGAGATGACTTCAGTTTCCCAAGAATTGTGTAGCCGTCATCTCCCGGGAGCATGATGTCCAGAAGAATCAGGTTTGGAATTTCTTCTTTCAGTGCTGCTTTCAGTTCTTTGCCATCAGCAAAGCCTTTTGCTGTAAATCCTGTTGTCTCAAGCGTATATACCAGCAGTTCCCTGATATTTTTCTCATCCTCCACACAATAAATCATATGGATCATCTCCTTTTTTAAGCTTCATATATTTCCGAATTCTTTACGGAAGCACATATTCCATGCGGAAATCATCAAGACGTCCGATATAATTCTCATCAGATTCATTTTTGATACTTTCCAGATGACTGTGAGTATCATAAAGATTTTCTCTTACCTGTGTTACACAGACACTGATGTTGGAACAATGGTCTGCGATACGTTCCAGACTTGTGAGCAGATCTGTAAGTATAAATCCCATCTCAATCGTACACTCTCCGGAACGGAGTCTGTTTATATGACGTCTTTTCAGTTCTTTACTCAGTTCATCCACTACCTCTTCCAGAGGTTCCACATCATTTACAAGATTCAGATCTTTTTTGTCAAAAATCGTATATGCCGTATCCACAATACGGTCAACGACACTTATCAGAACCTGAAGTTCGTTTCGGGCCTGCATGGAAAAGCTGAGTTTTTTCTCATAAAGTTCCTGTGCTGATTCCATAATGTTTACCGCATGATCGGAAATTCTCTCAAAATCTCCGATACAGTGCAGCATCATGGATACACTGTGACTGTCTCTTTCTGACAGATCTTTATTGTTCAGTTTGACAAGATATGTGCCAAGTTCATCTTCATAGCGGTCTACCTTTGATTCCATTTCCTGAACACGTCTGGCTCCTTCTTCCGTATAATTATGCACCAGATCCAGGGCAATGCGGAGAGCTTTTCTGGAATCCTGCTCCATATGTCTGGCTGCATTTCTTCCCTGCTCAACTGCAAATGCCGGTTTTTCGAGGAAACGAGACTCCAGAATAAGGAACTCCTGATCGTCTGTGCTGACCGGTTTTTCTTCTGTATCTCTGATCGTAAGACAGGCAAGTTTCACCAGAAGATTAGAGAACGGATACCATACAACCGTTGCTGTTATATTAAAGATACTGTGTGTAATGGCGATTGTTGCCGGTGTAGCCATCTGCGCCATAAACGAAAAATGTACTGCTGTATTAATAAGATAGAATACTGACATAAATACAACGGTTCCGATCAGGTTAAAGTACAGATGGATCATTGCTGCACGTTTGGCATTTTTGTTCGCACCGATTGCTGACAGAAGTGCTGTCACACAGGTACCGATATTCTGTCCCATGATGATCGGGAATGCTGCACTGTACGGAACTGCACCTGTAAGACAGAGAGCCTGTAGAATACCGACAGACGCTGATGATGACTGAATGATTGCTGTAAGTACGGCACCTGCCACAATACCTGCCACAGGATTGGAAAACTTCAGAAGAAGTCCTGTAAATTCAGGAACATCTGCAAGCGGTTTTACTGCGCCACTCATTGTTTCCATACCAAACATCAGTACTGCAAATCCCAGCAGAATTGATCCGACATCTTTTTTACGTGAACTTTTTGTAAAAGTAAGAAGAATAATACCGATCATTGCAAGGATTGGTGAAAATGATGCAGGTTTCAGAAGGCTGATAAAAAAATTGCTGCTCTGCAGTCCGGCAAGACTTAAAATCCAGGAAGTAATTGTTGTCCCGATATTGGCTCCCATGATGATCCCGACTACCTGTGTCAGTTTCATGATCCCGGAGTTTACAAAACCTACCACCATTACAGTTGTTGCCGATGATGACTGGATCACGGCAGTCACACACATTCCAAGAAGGACTGCTTTCCATTTACTGGAAGTAAGATTTTCAAGAATCTGTTCAAGCTTACCTCCTGATACTTTTGCAAGGCCGTCGCCCATTACCTGCATTCCATATAAAAACAGGGCCAGGCCACCGATTAAGGTCAGTACACTAAAAAAATCCATGATTTTTCTCCTTTACGTGTTTTTTACTTAACCCTATCATATGGACTGCCTGTAAAGTTATCACCAGCTTTATGTTAAATCTATGTTAAAAGTCCTGTCCTGCGGCTGCAGATCGAAGCAAGTCTGCTTGCAGAGATATGCAGACATTGGACAGGCTAACCTATATGAACAAGTAGACCGACAGGTCGGATTGTGAATATTGGGTGGATTGTGAGAGCACATAAGTGCGTAACAATCCACTTTTAACATAGTATCAATATGTCGTCGCCAGACGACATTCCCTTTAGAAACTCCGGATATCTTCGCCTTCATCCCCTGTTTTGTCAATGGAACGGATTTTCAGATAATAGCTTACATTCTCATTAACCTGCACTTTTACCCTGTCGCCAACTTTGTGACCTTTCAGTGCCATTCCGATAGGAGATTCTATGCTGACCCTGTTTTCCATGGAATTACCCCGGATAGAAGTAACCAGTTTATATTTCTCAATTTCCCCGTCTTCTTCAAATTCCACTTCTACAATATCATCCATTCCAACTTCATCAGACCTGGAAGTATCTTCCACAATATCTGCTGTTTTTAGCATTCTCTCCAGATAACGAATACGACTCTCATTTTGGTTTTTATGTTTTTTGGCAGCATAATACTCAAAATTTTCACTAAGATCTCCCTGTGCCCGCGCTTCTTTTACTGCCTCAATGGCCTCTTTCCGAATCACGAGTTTTCTGTGTTCAATCTCTTCTTCTATTTTCTGTACGTCTCTTTCTGTAAGTTTTTCACGCATTATGATCACTCCTATATGATACTTTTGCAGCCAATACTGCAATCTCTGTTCCCTACAGTATACACGAATACAAAAAATCCTACAACAGATAAAAACAAAGCGGACAAATCTGCTTTAGCAGATGTATACCATAAAAAAAAACAGACTCCTGCATTTCTGTCAGTGTCTGTTTTTTATATATGTATTTATCTCAAAAAACTATTCAGTACCATTCCTGCCACTATAATCAAAATGCCCACTAACCCCGTTCCTGCAGGCATTGCATCTCCAAGAAAAAGAATACCTCCAATCAGTGTAAAAATCACTTCCCCTGACTGCGTAGCTTCTATAATGGCCAGATGTTTCGGATTATTTTTTACCATATTAGTTGCTTCAAAAAATAAAATTGTTGCGATCACTCCCATAATCGGCAGCATAAAAATAAACCGAAAAGCAGCGCTCCACAACCAGTATCCGCCATCCAGGTTCATGCTTCTGTTGAAAATAAATGTAAAAGCAAAAAACAATGATGCCAGCAAACCATAAGCCAATGCACGTCTCATCTCTCGTCCCCAATCAAATATCAAATTTTTTCCCCATGTTCTCCAGGTGTCACTTCGTAACAGAATCTGCTTCCAAGACAGTAATCCTTTCCTATATATACCGGGGCATCTCCTGAATAGATCAGAGTTTCCATTATAAATACCGGTTCCGAGGGCGCTACACCAAAAATCTTTGCCATACGACTTCCAGCCTTTTCTACAGAAAGAACATTTCTGTTTTTTTTGTTTTCAAAAGTCAGATCCACTTTCATTCTTTCTTTTATAATGGAATAAACTGACTTTTCAAGATCTTCCCACAAAAGAAATCCATATTTTTTATAAGAAAAGAACATATGCTCCAATGATACGGGTTCATTATCAGCAAATCTTAACCTTTCAATGTGAACTACTTTGTCGTCCGCTTCCAGTTGCAGGCTTTTACGATAGCTGTTTTTTCCTTCAACCACTTCTTTTTTGAGGACCTGCGTTCCAGGCACCAGGCCTGCACCTGCACAGCTCTGGGTAAAACTTGCTCGATGGAAAATAATTTTTTTGATCCTTGGTTTGGAAACAAAAGTGCCTATTCCCTGCTTTTTCTCCAGATATCCTTCATCTACCAGAAGCGCCAGGGCATTACGTACAGTAACACGACTTACTTCATAGATTTTCATTAATTCAGTTTCCGATGGAACTCTGGTATTTTCCTTCCATTCTTTCTGTTCTATCTTCAGTTTTATTGCTTCTTTTACCTGTTCGTATAACGGTATTGTTGAATTCTGGTTCAGCATATTGTTCCCTTTCTTTCAGCATTTTCCTTCAGAAACATAAAAAGGGGGAACACGTCCCCCCTTTGAATATCCAATTCCTTTTATTTAATATGGGAATTTCCACATATATCTTCTGGTGGTCAGTGGATGTTTTCTTGCATCTGCAATGAGATTATTAAAGACACCGATCACATTATTATAAAACATTGGTTCAAGATATTCAGCCAGCTCACCCAGTTCATTGATTCCATACTGAGATGCATCAAGTACAAAAATGCGGTTGTTAAATTTTTTGATGAAATCAAGTGCTCTGTCATCCAGCGGACGTGTGTGACCACAGGATTTCATCATAAGAAATGCTGTATTTTTGTCTGTAATTTCAAATGGACCATGGAAAAATTCACCGGAATGGATAACACTTGCATTAATCCACTGCATCTCCATAAAGATACAGATTGCTTCCTGATGTGCCGGTCCCCAGCAGGCGCCGCTACCCATTGTATAGATTACAGAATCATCTTTAAATTCCCATGCCCATTTAATAGCATCAGGAACTACATCTTTCTTTGCCTGTACTACAATATCGTTTAATTTTGCCAGTGCCTGCACCATTTCATCGTATTTTTCGTATCCTTCTTCTTTGTTAAGAATTTCCAGTGCAAGCTTAAATCCGTAAGAAACCTTCTGATTTTCCACAACAGATTCCGGACCGAACTCATACTGGATCACATACTGTGCAGTATCAGCAAGAGGAGACGGTACCTGGAAAGTAAGACCTACCGTTGCAGCTCCTAACTCATTAGCCACAGCTGTTGCTTTTACAGTTTCGGCAGTATTCCCCCTCTGAGATGCTGTAATAACCACTGTGTCCTTGCCTATCTCTTTAGGTGTTGCATGAACAAATTCATTTGCATTCATGTATCCTACTTTGATTTTCTTTGTCTCTTCACTGAGGAAATATTTAGCAGGGAAAAATCCACTTAAAGATCCTCCACAGCCTACAAAATACACTGTATTAATTTCCTGTTTTTCAACAATTTCAGATATAATCTTTCTTACTTTCTCCACGCTTCATACCCTCCTGATATACTCTTGTTATTCTTTACAATTATCATCCGGATGTTTTGATGAGTTAATATTAACATGTATTATAACGTATGTCAACAATATTTTATACATCATATTACATATTATTATCTTTACTTTGCGTACATCATGCTATAAGATAATAGTTAATGACAGGGTAATAATTCCCGACTGCAATTTTATCAATATACATTGGAGGTAGGCAAACATGTCAAAAAAAATTCTAATTATAAATACGGGGGGAACCCTTTCTTCAGTAAAAGGCACTAACGGACTCATACCAGGAATGAGCAGTAACGATATGCTTGAAGAACTCCGTATGGTTTCCAAAAACCTGGAACTGGAAACAGAGGATTTCTGTTCTCTGGACAGTGCCAATATAGGCCCCGCTGACTGGGCAGGACTGGCAGAACTGATCAGTCAGAAAAGCTATGATTACCATGGTATCGTAGTTATCCACGGAACAGATACTATGGCATATACTTCTTCCATGTTATCATTTATGCTTCAGAATATTTCCATACCTGTGGTTATCACAGGCAGCCAGCTTTCTATCGCCAATCCTGTTGCCGATGCACTGGAAAACTGTCGCTGCGGAATTCATATGGCCGCAAGCGGTTATCCTGGTATTTTTGTTGCTTTTAACCGAAAAGTAATGCTGGGCTGCCGGGCCTCCAAGGTCCGGACTATGAGTTTTGATGCTTTTGAAAGTATCAACTATCCATACGTTGGCGAAATAAGCTCTTTAGGTTTAAGAGTATTTAAAAACAATCTTGTAGAAAAAAAAGGAATTTTTCAGCCCCAGACAGCCTATTCTGATAATGTGGCACTTCTGAAGCTTTACCCCGGAATCAAACCGGACATTCTGGATATTCTCTGTGACAGAGGCTGCCGTGGTGTCTTTATAGAAGGTTTCGGTCTTGGCGGAATGCCTTTCGTAAATAATGATTTTATAGGCAAGGTAGGCGAAGTTATCGAGAAAGGAATGCTGGTTCTTGCAGGAAGCCAGTGCCGATACGAAGGAAGTAACCTGTCTGTATATGAGACTGGTCGCCTGGCACTTGAAAAAGGAGTAATCCAGGCATACGATATGACCACAGAAGCAGCAATGGCTAAACTAATGTGGGTTCTTGGCCAGACTGATAATCTTCGTGAAATTAAAGAATATTTCTCAGTAGACATTGCCGGAGAAATTTGTATTGACATATCTTCAAATTCATCATATAATGTATGCATACAACATACGAATTAATTATATCAAGGAGGTACGTATACCATGACACCAAAACAGATTATTGAAGCTATCAAAGCAGAACGCCCGGAAATCAACACCTTATTTTTTGTTGGATGTGGTGCATCATCTGCTGAACAGTATCCTGCACAGTATTTTATGGACTGTAATGCAAGAAAAATCCGTACAAGCTTCTACACAGCAAACGAATTCAACTATGCAACTCCTGTTTCCCTTGATGAAACAGCAATTGTAATCGCATGCTCCCTTGGTGGAACAACACCGGAAACTGTAGCAGCTGCCAAACTCTCCCAGGAAAAAGGAGCAAAAGTAATCGCTGTTACACATGATGGAAATTCACCTCTTGCAAAAAATGCAGATTATGTTATCGTTCATGGATTCGAAAAAGACTATGCAGCTAAACTTGAAAAAATGAACAACATCCTGATGCTTGCTGTTGAAGTTCTGAATCAGTATGAAGGATATGATCACTATGAAGACATGGTAAAAGGTTCTGAGAACATCTATGCAGCAATCGAAGATGCTGTATCCTATTCTCTCACACCTGCAAAAGCATTTGCAGAAGCATACAAGGATTCACCTGTCATCTATGTTATGAGTTCCGGTGCAACCCAGAAAGTTGCTTATTCTTTCTCCATCTGCCTGCTTATGGAAATGCAGTGGATCAACTCCGGTTCCTTCCATGATGGCGAATTCTTCCATGGACCATTCGAAATTGTAGAAAAAGATGTTCCGTTCCTTCTTCTTATGAATGACGGCAGAACCCGTAAAATGGATTCCAGAGCGCTGGATTTCCTTAACAGATTCGATGCAAAAACAACAGTTATCGATGCAAAAGATTTTGGCCTCAGCAATTTCGTTCCATCTTCAGTTGCTGAATACTTCAGCCCGATGGTTATCACAGGCGTTCTCAGAGTATACGCAGAACAGCTGTCAATCGTTCGTGATCATCCACTGAGCCAGAGAAGATATATGTGGAAACTGGAATACTAATCTTCCCCTTATTCAGATGAACAGAAAAAGTACAGCAGCCATTAAATTGGCTGCTGTATATTTTTTCGGTTTTTATATACGGAAATACTGTCAAACCCTGTTTCTTTAAGCATCTGGTATACTCTGTCAAATCCATAGCCTATTCTTTCAGGTCTGTGTGAATCAGATCCTACAGTGATAATCCTGCCCCCAAGTTCTTTGTACATTCTCAATATTTCCAGCCCAGGCATTGTATCTTCCAGAATACCGCCCATGCAGGCTGTATTTATCTCAATTCCTTTTCCCCTTCTGATCACGTTTTCCAGGACTTTTTTAATTGTTGGCTGATACTCTTCATAAAGATCTGGAAGGTTCTGCTTTGCGCAGTGTTTCTTGAAATAATCCATATGTGCCAGGCAGTCAAAATCCCCTTCTTCAGAAAGCTTCAGAAGATGGTAATAATAAGCATCTCCGATACTTCTGGCGTTCTTTTCTGTTACGATCAGATGCGTCAGATCAATATTTTCCAACTTGTGAACAGATCCAAGCACAAAATCAAAAGGATATCTCCGGACCGTTTTATTACACTCCGGACTGATGTCAAGCTGTCCAAATTCCATGCCGCTTTTTATGGATAAACGACCTTCAAATTTCTTTCTGCACTCTTCCAGTGTATCAAAATATTTTTCCACATATCTCTCGTTAAACCAGGGCCTTACCACCCCATTTACATAGAATTCATAATGATCTGTAAAAGCAATCTCCCTCATTCCATTCTCCAGGGCAGATTCACACATCGCCTCCATTGAGAAATGTGCATCCGGAGAAATTTCACTGTGCATATGATAATCATATAAAATTTTCATTTCACGACCAGCCTCTTTCTTATATTCTTTTTTAACTATTCCGCATCTTTACAGATGCAAACACAAAACGGACCAACAGAAAAACCGTCGGTACATCACCGACGGTTTCCATTTTTTAATATAGAACGATCAACCTTTAACAGCTCCTGCTGTAAGACCACGAACAAACTGTTTGGACATACACAGGAACAAAATGATCATTGGCAGCGATGCAATAATAATACCTGCAAGCATTGTAACATAATCTGCACGAAGGTCACCCTTAAATGTCATAAGACCAATCGGGATTGTCATCAGCTTTTTACTTTCAAGAAATACATTTGCAAACAGGAATTCATTCCATACATGGTTCAGACAAACAATTGCGCAGGAAGCAAAAATAGGCTTGCTGATTGGCACAATAATTTTTGTAAAAATCTGAAGACTGTTATATCCATCTACTACTGCTGCTTCTTCCAATTCTTTTGGAATAGAAATGAAATAAGATCTCATCAGAAATACTGTAAATGGAATACGGAAGGCAATATAAGGAAGAATAACTGCCCAGTATGTATTGTACAGATGAACGGCTTTAAGCATTTTGTACAGTGGAACCAGTGCCACCTGTTCTGATAAAGCCATACCACCAAGAACTACCAGGAATATAATCCCACTTCCTTTTGCTTTAAAACGTGTAAGACCATAAGCAAGGAAAGATGAGAATATAAGAATTCCAATAAGTGAAGATCCACTGACGATCAGAGAGTTACCAAAATACTTATAAAGTCCCTGATTCCATGCATTTACCCAGTTCTTGAACTGAGGTACAGCCGGCAGAGCAAGTGAATCTCTGAAAAGTTCCTGATTTGTCTTGAGTGAGTTTAATATCATCCATGCCATGGGAAGTAAAATGATCAGTGCAAGGATAACAAAAAATGCATTCATTAAAATTTTTAGAATTGTATTTTTTTTCATTTTTATGCCTCCTTTATTATACTTCACCTGATCTGGTAACCTTCAGCTGAATAATAGAAAGTACCATAGTAATTACGAAGATAAATACACCGGTCACAGCTGCCATACCCAGATCATCATGCAGGAACGCATTCTGATACAGGAACAAGCCAAGCACCTGCGTACTGTTTCCAGGTCCACCAGCGGTTGTAGAATAAACTTCTGTGAACAGTTTAAATGCACCAATAACAGTAATAATAGAACATACAAGTAACTGTTCTTTTGCCAGAGGAAGCACTACGCTGATCGCTCTGCGCACAGGTCCTGCTCCATCAATAGAAGCTGCCTCAATATAATCCGCTGACACGTTCTGGAATGCCACAACCATTAACAATGTAATATAACCGGTATACTGCCACTGGCTCATTGCAATGATACAATAGATTGCGATCTTGGAATCTCCCAGCCAGGACTGTGTCATGCTCGTAAGCCCCAGTGCCTTGAAAGCGGAATTAAGAAGACCAAGATTAGGTTCATAAATAAATGTGAACATCAGACCGACAGCTGTAAGAGAAATCAGTGCCGGAACATAATAGATGTTACGAAAAGCATTACGAAATCTGCTGCTGGCCAGTTTACTTTCGAGCAACAAAGCAATTACAGTACCAAACCCAACCTGCACGATCAGTGAAATCACACAGTATAACAGGTTGTTTCGAAGCATAATACCTAATGATTCATTGTGAAAAAATCTTATATAATTGTCCAGTCCGACAAACTTCATTCCAGCTGAATAAGATGATAATCTAAAAAAGCTGTAAACACAATTGGCTATAACCGGAATGTACACAAACACCAGAACCATCGCACAGCCAGGTAACATATATAAATAAGGAGTCGTTTTCTTTGTTCTCATAATGTACGCACCAGCTTTCTAAATACTAATTTCGGATTTTTTCAAAGAAAAAGCGGGCTTCCTACGGACAGGAGCCCGCTTTTTCTTATTTTATGTTATCAAATTTCTTTTAATCTAAGTTATTCTTCAGATTCACCGGAGGCTGCCAGTTTCTGTGCTTCTTTCGCTTTCGCCTGGATCTTGGTCATAGCCTCTTCCGGAGTAATATCACCGTTTGTAAGATCTGAAACATCTGTCAGATACTCATCACATAATGTGGAATACAGAGCGTTGTCGAACCATGGTCCCATTTTTTCTGCAGATGTAATTACATCATATGCATCAAGGAGAGACTGATTTTCAACTCCATCAGTTGTGCCTTTGGAAGCATTAAACCATCCGATTGTCTGTGCCTGTTCTGTACCAACATCTTTTCCAAGGAACCATTTCAGGAATTCAACACATTCATCCGGGTACTCTGTCTTGGAAGAAACAACAAAGCCTTCCGGAACACCTGTAAGAATGTTCGGGTTACCGGCACCTTCAATTTCAGGGAATTTAAACATACCGAAATTCAGATCTGGATTAATACCTGTATCTGGGTTGTTAATATAAGGAATCTCAATTACTTCAGCATAATACATTGCTCCATTACCCATGCAGAAGTTTGTACGAGCCATATCTGCTGCAATACCGTTGCTGTTTTCGTTGAAGTATGGGATCAGCTGCTCATAGTATTCCAGAGCTTCCTGATATCCAGGATCTGTAAATTCACCCGTTGTAGGTGTATAGTCTTTTGCTCTTACTTCATCACTAACAGTCATCTGGTTGATTGTTCCAATGTAATGGGAAGACGGCCATTTTTCCTGGTTACCATAAGCAATTGGAGTAAGTCCTGCATCCTGCAGTTTCTTGCAAGCCTCAATCAGTTCATCAAATGTAGTTGGTACTTCTACACCTGCTTCTTCAAACTGATCAATGTTGTAGAAGAACAGTTTTGCATCAAGACGGAACGGAATTCCATAAACCATGCCATCATCCAGAGTGTAGTTAACCATCTGTGATTCCATAAGTGAATCTTTCCACTCCTGATCAGCATCAAGATATGGAGTAAGATCCAGAATTAAATCTTCACGAATAAAACGCTCTGTAAATTCTCCACACCAGCTAAAGAAAATATCCGGGCAGTCATCTCCGCCAACCACTACTTTCAGTTTTTCTTTGTACGGGTCATTCTGAGCACTTTCTACAACAATATCAATGTCCGGATGCTCTTCTTCGTACTGAGCAATTTTGTCTTCGATAAAGCTGTTAAATGGCTCATCTGGGAATCTGTGGAAGAATTTGATTGTTTTCTTCTCTGCTGCTGATACAGTTGTGCAGGTTGCACCGGTTGCCATTGATGCAACCATGGCTGTTGCGAGTAATACGCTAAAAAGTCTCTTTTTCATTGTGTAACCTCCTTGGTTAAATTATACGTTTATATCAAAAGCCATGCTTTTAATATTCTCTGATATTGACCCGACAATTATTTTCTGTGTCAGGTTTCTTTATTTAATCAAATTTTTTACCGTATCCGAAAGAACCGTCTCTCTGACAGTTTCCTGCTGCAAATACAGCAGCTCTGTACAGACAGGTTTTTATCAGTGCGTCCTGATATTCTTCTTTCGTGGTAATTCCTCTGTGTCCTGCCTTTTCAGGAAAATCCACACAGTCTTTCATTCCACTTATATAGTTGATCAGGAAACTTGTAATGAAGGAATCTCCTGCTGCCATAGTATCGACTGCCTCTACCAGATAAGGTGACTGCTCATAGAGTTTACCGTCAATCCTGAGGAATGCTCCTTTGGAACCTCTGGTTGCCATAACAACATGTTTACAGCCGTATTCTTCGATACGTTTCATTTCCTCAATTATTTCGTCTTTTGGCATATCACCACAGGAAATTGCAGCCATATCAATGTACGGGCAGACCTTTTTCAGATATTCCTCATCATATCTGTTTGAAAAATCAAATGATACAAATCCGGAAGCTTTGCGGATCTGAGGAAGTGATTCTTCCACATAGCTGAAAATACTTGTATGACACACATCATACTCTGCAATATAATCCAGCTCTATATCGGTAAGAAAATCTATCGGATATTCTTTGCTTACTCCGCCCTGATTGGAACCGATAAATACGCGGTCACCATCATCAAGTCTTACCTCTGCATAGCCATTCTCACCATGATAGAATCTGCAGTGTGAAACATCAATTCCCATATCTGAGACTGTTTTATAAACATGTTTCGCTGCCTCGTCATCTCCAAACACGCCCAAATATCCAACTTCAATTCCGGATAACCTGGCCAGTACTGCAATATTAAGAGCATTTCCACCTGGATACATGGTTTTAATATGCATATACTTGTCTACTACGTTATCTCCAAGTCCAAGAACCTTTATCATTCCAGCTCCTCCTGTTCAACGTTCATAACATATCTTGTATATACATTATATAACGTTATATATATGGTTTCAACTACTTTTTCGCCTTGTATGTGTTTTTTGTCTATTTACAAAATTATTCGCATGTTTTTTTGTGCATTGTGCATAATTATTCTTATAAAACATGTATTGACGAAGATTCTTCATCGAGAACAATCCTTGTCTTTTTGGCATTATTCTTTAAATTTTTAACAAAAAAAGTATGTTGCATCATATAGTACCACATAATACAACATACTTTAACTGTATATTTTATTTCAAAACTTTATACAGCGCATTCACGCTCTGCTGCACGGATTGTGTCGGATCCATATAATATCTGCCATCCGTAATTTCCAGAGACAGATACCCTTTATAATGATATCTGGAAAACTCCTCCAGGTATCCCTGCATATCCAGTATTCCATCCCCCCATGCGAGATGTCCTCTGGGTGCTCCGTCAATAAAATGGACATGCACAAGCCGTTCACCAAGTGCCTGCAGATAATCAGCCGGTCGCTCTCCTGCCAGTGCCATTGGAATTGTATCGATCATTCCTCCAACACTGTCGTGTTTCAGTTCAGCCAGCATCTGCGTCAGCGTAGGCAGATTGTATACCAGATTACTTTCATCTCTGCGCAGCACTTCCAGAGCAAGGGTAATACCATGTATCTTCGCCAGTTCTGCCAGATCATAAATTCCATCTCTGGCCCACTTCCACGCTTCTTCATGATTGCTCTCATCGAAAAATCCATATCCTGTTGTTATCAGCATTTTATCTGTACCAAGTTCAGACGCAGCCCTTATATTATCTTCAAAGAATTTCAGGCTTCTTCTTCTTGCTGCCTCTGATGGTGCTGCGAGATTCACAGGATATACACACTGTTCCGGAGTAAGACATACCAGCTTCAGTCCCCTGCTTTCAATCTGATGGCGTACCTCTTTCACTTCCTGGTAAGTCATGTCTTCTATATTAAAAAAAGGCATAGCTCCCCACAGTTCTATATTAGATACTTCATTACCGACCGCATCGTCCAGAAATTTATCCAGCGAAAAATATCTGTACTGGATATTCATCACAGAAAGCTGTGATTTTTGGATTGTTATCATATTTTTTCCCACTTCACACGTTCAGCTGAACTTATAAAAGTAAGATCATAATACAGAGGATTTATAATACTTTTGCAACTGTGGATCACTTCTCCATGTGCATCCAGACATAAATCTTTCATCATAAGGAGGGCGTCATTTTCTTTTACATTAAGTAACTCCGCTTCTTCTTTTGTTGCATAACATATGGTAATCTTTCTTTTGCCTGCAACCACATAAACCCCATGCTGCTCCAGTATCTCATAAAGAGAACCATCCAGATTAGCGCCAAGAAGAAATGCATATTTCTGAGAAAAATGATTCATTTCCAGAACTGTCGGTGTTCCATCACAAAAACGGAGACGACGCACCCTGATAACCATTTCTCCCTCTTCCAGATTCAGATTTCTCTGATCCACGCCAGAAGCCTCTGAAAGATCTGCTGATAAAAGTCTGCTGCTGGGAACCTTGCCGTCCCGACGGCAACTCTCCGTAAATCCCATAAAAATACTTGCATCTCTTATCAGCTTCTTGTCAGCTACAAAAGTTCCTATTCCCTGTTTTTTGATCAGGATTCCCTCTTCTACCAAAACCTCAATTGCTTTTCTTACTGTAATCCGGCTGATATCATATTCTTTACTGAATTCACCTTCAGTCATCAACCGGTCTCCGGGTTTCAGTTCACCTGCCTGTATGCTTTCTTTAATTTCGTTTATAAGCTGTTGATACAATGCAACACTGGAATCTTTTTTCAACTTTTTCATAAAAAACTCACTTTCATATCTCATGATGTATTAAGTCCAATTATACAAGTAATTAATACAAATATAACATACAATGATTCCAGTGTGCAAGGATATTTAATGTTACCTGTGAACAGTAACTATTTAATTAGTAGTCAAGTCTTCTGTAATATCTTCTGATTGCAAGTGGATGACGGCGATTATGTTCCAGATGTGTAGATACTCTCTGGAATGCACTTCTCATAACGATTGGTGACAAGATACCTCTGAATTCATCACTGATTCCCTGAAGTTCAAAATCTTTTGAATCAAATACTGTAACATTTGCACTGATCGTATTCACAAATTTTTCCACACGATCCATTTCCGGTCTGGTTTTGTCTTCTCCCTTGATCAGAATCACCGGAATATCTCTTTCGATCACTTCCAGAGTTCCATGGAAGAAGTTTGCAGCTGAAATCGGTCTTGTGCGCATCCACTGCATTTCTTCCATAATACACATACCATAGCAGGTAGCCCAGTCTTCCAGGTTTCCTGAACCTACCAGATAAGTCAGTGGTGAATCACAATATTTGTCTGCAAATTCTTTTGCTTTTTCATCAGATTTTTTATAAATGTTTACAACATTTTCCGGCATATTAACAATTTCTTTCATGAACTGGTCATATTTCGGGAACTGTCCTGCATTAGCCATAAAGCGAAGAGTTACTGTATACCAGAAATAATATTCACCGCCAACAGTACTGATCACATAATCACATTTTTCATACAGCGGGCTTCCTTCTTTTTCTACATATCCAATTACTTTCGCACCTACTTCATGGGCTTTATCTACTGCCGCCACTACTTCTTTTGTATCTCCGGAGATAGATGCAATGGCAACAATAGAATCTTTTCCAAAATGAGGATTACCAACCCAGTTAAAATCAGCTGCATTTTCAAGAATCAGCGGAATTGTAGATCCTGCATCTTTTACAATGTGTTCCATCTGTCCTGCATAAAGGATAGTTCCTCCGATTCCGATATAAAAGATATTTTTGAATCCTTCTTTACAGATCTGGTCTACTACTTCCTGTGTCTTTGCAATGATGCCAACTCCGTTTTCATGTTCTTTTCTGACTGCCTCTTCATTAAAGTTAAACATTGTTCAATCCTCCTACGCTTTCGATTTTCGATTGTTTATTGATGTAACATATTGTATCATGACGTATTATATATTTCAACCATTTTTGCTGCACTTTTTATTTTTATGCATATTGTATATGTTATATTTTCGCGCTTTTAATACATCTTCCATGTATTGTATTATGTATTTTCTCGTATGATATCTTAAAATCCTTCTATTTTTGAATTGTTTATTGACTCATGTTTTAGGTTGTCATATAATGTCTTTATCAAAGCACTTATCAAGAAAACGCAGATAATTAGGGAGGTATCTTATTATGACCAAAAAAGTCTACTCCGATATACTGAAAATGGCAGGCGCTGTTCTGGGTGTATTTCTCTACGCCGCTGCTTTTCGTATCATCCTTGTTCCACTGAATCTGTACAGTGGTGGTTTCACCGGTATTTCTCAGGTACTTATGACTTTACTGGAAAAAATATTTCATATTACATTTCCTACAGGAATTGATTTTACCGGCATTTTTCTCTGGATACTCAATATTCCTCTTTTCTTTCTTGCCTGGAAAACAGTCAGCCGCACATTTTTTTTAAAAACAGTATGCACTGTTTTTTTACAGTCTTTCTTCATGGCTGTAATCCCGGCAGCACAGGCTCCAGTTGTTTCTGACAAGCTGGTATGCTGCCTTGTTGGCGGAGCTGTTTCGGGATTTGGCGTAGGACTCACTCTGAAATGCGGCAGTTCCGGTGGTGGTACAGATATTGTAGGTATTTACTGTTCAAAGAAATTCCCTGATTTCAGCGTTGGAAAACTCACGCTTCTGGTCAATGCAGCTATTTATTCTTTCGGAGCATTGAATAACAGTCTGGAGACAGCTATTTATTCTATTATTTTCTGTTATGCTGCCAGCGTTATGATGGACAAAATCCATTATCAGAATATTATGACAAATGCCTTTATCATAACAAAGACCAACCCCAATCTTATAGGAAATCAGATTATTTCTGATCTTAATCGCAGCTATACTACCTGGACAGGAGAAAGCGGTTATAAAAAAGAACCTATTCAGGTAATTATGACAATTATTTCCAAATATGAAAGCCAGCAGCTGAAACAGATTGTAGCTTCTGAAGACCCTGACGCATTTATTACATACACCGATCATCTGGAAATCATTGGTAATTTCGAAAAACGTTTTGATGCCTGAAAAAAATTGTGAAAGAGGGGTTACTGTTCACAGGTAATATTCCGCGAGGTGTTTTGCCATGAATATGGCAAAATCCCGAGACATACGGGGCAAAATCCCATCACCGAAGGTGATTTGGAATGGATTTTGACCAAGTTGCTGTGAACGGAGTGAACAGTAACAAAGAGGGCTGGTATCAGTAGTAATATCGTTACTGATACTAGCCCTCTTTCACGCAAATATGATATACTGATCATATCTTGATAATTTCGGAGGCTACTATGAACAAAATTTATCTGGACCAGGCAAGCACTTCTTTTCCCAAGGCTCCGTCTGTAGCTGACACTGTTTACCACTATCTTTCCAATTCACCGGTAAATGTAAGCCGCGGGAGCTATGAAGCTGCTTACTCTGTCGAGGAGAAAATCTTCGAAACAAGAGAACAGCTTCGCCGTCTCTTTCATTTTACTTCAGGAAAAAACAAAAACGTGATCTTTACACCAAATATAACAACAAGCCTGAATATCCTGCTGAAGGGTCTTCTGAAACCGGGTGACCATGTACTTGTTTCTTCTATGGAACATAATGCAGTCATGAGACCACTTGTCCAGCTTCAGAAACATGGAATTTCTTTTGACCGGATTCCCTGTGCTCCTGACGGTTCTCTTCTTCTGGATCAGGCAGATTCCCTTATAAAACCATCTACCCGCCTTCTGGTATGTCTTCACGGTTCCAATGTGTGCGGCACTCTTATGCCGGTAGAACAGATTGGTGAATTCTGTCAGAAACATCATCTGTTTTTTATCCTGGACACTGCACAGACTGCCGGAAGTATTCCCATTGATATGGAAAAACTGCACCTGTCTGCACTTGCTTTCACCGGACACAAGGGGCTTCGGGGACCTCAGGGAACAGGCGGCTTCCTGATTCGAAATGAACTGATACCGGAAATAACACCACTGATCAGCGGCGGCACAGGTAGTATTTCCCATACAGAAGAAGTTCCTGATTTTCTTCCGGACCGTTTCGAGCCGGGCACACCGAATATCCCGGGTATCCTCGGACTCCATGCCGCACTCAGTGATCTGGAACAGTCTTCTATGGAAGAAACTTTCAGGCACGAACTGAAACTTACAGAAATTTTTATAGAAAAAATTCTTGATGCGGATCCTGACGGAAAACACATCCGTATCATTGGAAAAAAAGATCTCAAAAACCGCTGCCCTGTAGCATCTGTACAGACACCTGGAATTGATATGGCACTTGCTGCTTATGAACTGGACAGCACGTACGGTATCATGACCAGAGTCGGACTTCACTGTGCCCCAAGTGCACATAAAACACTTGGTACTTATCCTACAGGGACCATCCGATTCTCATTCGGGCCTGAAAATACGCAGTCAGAAATTGAACAGGCTGTAGAAGCACTTTTCCGTATTACCGGAACACGCCAGATAGAAGGAGACTTTATCCATGGAATTTAAACAACTGGAAGCTTTTGTTGCTGTCGTAGATTATGGAAGCTTTTCGGAGGCTGCACGCCGTCTTTATCTTACCCAGCCTACGATCAGTGCGCATATACGCTCCCTTGAGGAAGAACTTCACGTTAAACTTATCATACGTACAACCAAAAAAACAGAAATAACAGCAAAAGGTTATCAGCTCTATGACAGTGCTGTCCGCATTTTGGATATCCGCAACAACCTTATGGAAAATTTTACAGGATCAAGAAAACAGATCATCGACCTGGCAGCCTCTACAATACCGTCATCTTATCTTCTTCCGGAACTTCTCGCAGGTTTTGGACGCCAGTATCCAGATGTCTATTTTCATTCCAGACAGACTGACAGTGCAGGTGCTATCAATCAGGTACTTGACGGCAGTGTGGATCTGGCTCTCGTTGGTCAGAATACCGGGGATAACAGTTGTGTTTTTCTACCCTTCTGCCGGGATGATCTGGTACTTGCCACTCCTGTAAATGATCACTATCTGCAGATGCAGAACTCGCAGGTGACTTTTCAGGATTTTCTGAATGATCCCATTATCATACGCGAAAAAGGCTCCGGTACCAAAAAAGAAATGGATATCTTTCTCGAAAAAGCAGGCGTGGAACCTTCCAGCCTGAATGTGATTGCCCGTATGAATGACCTCGAAAGCATTAAACAATCAATCGTCAACGGACTTGGAATTTCCATCCTTTCTGCACGTTCAGCGACAGATCTTGCAAAAACAAAGCAGATTCTTCTTTTTCCATTAGAAGAATCTGCTCATAAACGTAGCTTCTATATTGTATACAGCAAAAACCGCATTCTGAAAGCTCATGTACGTCAGTTTGTAAACTATGTAAAAAAATATTATCAGGATTCCTGATTTCTACCAGCACTTTTTGCAGGCATCGTATCCCTCAGCCTGTGCCTGGGATTCTGTTTCCTGCCTTGCATTTGCCGGATTCATGTTTCCGCAGTCCGGAATGCTGTGGTACTTGCTTCCTGTTGCTGAAATCCACACCATTCTGCCCTGTGGCTCAGCCTGTACATTCTCTGTTGTTTCATTCTGCTGTACTGCCGCATTCTGCTGACCTGAATCTGAATCAGAAGAAGCGGTCCTTTCATCTCCCGGCTTATAATCATTGCACGGCTCCTGATTCCAGCTGATATTCTGTCCGTCAGAAAGAGATATAATAGTTCCCTGTTCATCTGTACGGTATACAGGAATATCCATATCCTTAAGTTTACCCATAGTTTCCGCAGTCGGATGTCCATAGGAGTTACCTGCCCCGCAGCTTACAACTGCCCAGGAAGGTGTGGAAGCTTCGAGAAGATCCCATGATGTTGAGGAAGCTGATCCATGATGTCCCAGACACAGAACATCACAGTCAAGATTCATTCCTGTACTGATCATATCCTGTTCACTTGTCTCTTCTGCATCTCCCATAAACAGAAAACTGTTGTTTCCATTTACAAGCCGGATAACCACAGAGTTATCATTGCTGTTATTTGAAATTCCGGAAGGAGCCATTACCGTAAAACTTCCGGTTCCAAATTCATAAGTGTCTCCGACAGAAGGATACTGAACGATCAGAGCATTTGCCGTAGCTGTATTCATGAAATCATTAAACAACTGTGAAGTATGTACATAATCGGAACCCAGAACGTTTTCCACTTCAAACTCATTGAGACAGGCTACTAATCCACCAAGATGATCCTCATCATAGTGGGAAGAGATCATATAGTCAATGGACTCTACCTGCTGATCTTTGAGATACTGTACTACTTCTTCCGCATGGGCACGGTCTCCTCCGTCATAGAGAAGATTTTCTCCACCTGACTGTACAAGTATGGAAAGTCCCTGTCCCACATCAATAAAATGTACCGCCATATCACCTGTTCCGGCAGCCTGAACAGACGTCAGATCTACCGGAATAATAAGGGCTGCTGCCAGAAGAAGCGACAACAGTGCTGATTTTATTCTGTTGTTCTTATTCTTTTTCATAATTCTTCTATCCTCCTTCTTATCTGCTGACTTACATCTTCAAACAGCAGATCTCTGTTATATCGGATATATCTTTCGCATTCGTAAGTTTCCAGAAAACGCACACAGTAAAAATCTGTATTGATACCTGACACAAACATTACCATTTCCTGACTGTTATAAAAAGCTGCTTCCATAAAATCAAAAGCATATTCCAGTGTGTTTCCTGCCTGATCCCAGTTTTCTTCCCACTGTTCCCGGTCTTTTCCAAAAGCATCTTTCAGAAGTGCAAACGCTTCCCCGCCCTGCGCTCCACTGTTTTCTTTCAGGATCGTTCCATATCCTTCCAGCATGGACAATGCTCTGCGGATGCTGTATTCCTCTCTTCGTTCCAGCAGTCCCTCTTTTTTCTTTCTGTTCATCTCCAGGCTCAGGTTATCCACATAATCACCAAGACGCTGGGCTGCATTTCCACCGGCAAACCCTGTTTTGAGTTCTTTGAGCACAGTAAACACCTGATCCAGCACTTCTTCCTGCAGAACAATCTGCCGGATGCTCTGACGTACACCTGAAAAAAGAAGATTTACAACACTGATTCTTTCATCAAAAGCGGCGTGAGATACTTTTTTCACCATTGCCTCAGAATTTTTGCCCTTCAGAATCTCTGCAATCTGATAATCCTGCTTGTATTTTTGATATAATTCATAATATTCCGCAAATTCTCTTGCCACTCGTTCATGCTGGATATACTGTTCAACCACATTACAGGTTATTTCTTTTCCAAGTTTTTCGTAAACTTTCATTAACCTAGAAAGATCTTCCCAGCCTCTTGGTGTTGCAAACTGTTTGCCGTCAATTGTTGTCTCCATCTGATAAAAACAACTGTTTTTCAGTTCAAGATAGGAAAGGATCGCCGGATGCAGATTTTCTCTGTATGCATATTCCTTCCAGACCTGATAATCCGGCTCGACCATGATCTTTTTTACACGGTCGAGAGTTACCACATCAAAATCACGCACTGACTTGTTATATTCCGGCGGGTTTCCTGCTGCCACTATGATCCAGCCCTCCGGAATCTGATGATTTCCAAAAGTTTTGCACTGCAGGAACTGAAGCATTGCAGGTGCAAGTGTTTCAGACACACAGTTGATCTCGTCAATAAAAAGGATTCCCTCTTTAAGTCCTGTTTCAGCCATGCGGTCATAAATACTTGCCACAATCTCACTCATAGTATACTCAGTCGCAGAATATTCCTTTTCACCATACTTTTTCTTTGAAATAAAGGGAAGTCCAATTGCGCTCTGTCTGGTATGATGAGTGATCGTGTAGGAAACAAGTGCCACACCACACTCTCTCGCTGCCTGCTCCATGATCTGTGTCTTGCCGATTCCCGGTGCTCCAAGGATAAGTACAGGTCTCTGATGAACAGTCGGGATCACATATTCCCCGTATTCATCTTTCATAAGGTACGCCTGTACCGTATCCATAATCTCCTGTTTTGCCTGTTTAATATTCATAATGTTCCTGATTCCTCTCCTTTTCCAGTGTCTCTGTATCTAATATCAGTTTTATGGCCCATGGCGGTACATCCACATCCCGGTAATCGTCTTTCATAAAAATAAATGCTGTTTCATATGGCGGCATTTTTCCAGGAAAAGTCCCATAACCGTCGGTAAAATACAGAAGTCCCCGAAGCCTCTGAAAAGCCCCCTGTTTCAGCAGCCGGCTTACATATGCAAAGGCAGGTCTGAAATCTGTTCCTCCGAACCCTTTTACTGTAAAATCCTGAAGATAGGCTTCCATTTCTTTCTGATCATGGATCACCACATCTTCCTGTATCCTGTCATCACACTGAATAATGTGCACCTGTATTTTGCGGAAAAAGCTCTCCGACTCTGCCAGTACGCTGTACGTTTCTTCCAGAAAACGCCTGATCAGACTACCGTTACAGGACATGGAAGTATCAACAACGATCACAAAATCTTCGATCTTTTTCATTTCCTTTGTTTCCAGTGGTTCGATCAGCGGCATATTTCCATATGTTTCCATGCCAAAATGATAATAAATCGGATCAAAGGAATCCATATCAACCTGCATCTCTTCTTTCAGCACAGAAAATTTACGCAAAAATTCACGATAATCATATCTTTTCCTGTTTTCCGCCTGAAGATGTTCCATCAGCCCCGGTGACTGACCTGCTGCTTCTTTTGCAAACATCTCCATCTCTGTCTGCATTTTGCGCCGCATTTCTTCCCATTGCTTCTGCCTTGATGCCATTCCGCTTTTATTTCGGGGCGAATACCAGAACTGGTGATCGTCTTTTCTGAATTCCTGCACGAGTTTCTGTCTCTCATCTTCTGTTTCTTCCAGCAGTAATTTATACAGAATTTCAGCTGTAAGCACCTGATATTTCTCTTTCCACTGTATATATTTTTCTCTTCTGAAACTGTCTGGCCTTAAATAGACTGCCTTTTCATACATTTCATCCAACACATGCTCTACAGCAATATCACACGCCAGATTCCATATCTCCTGTTCCCGTTCCTTCCTGCTCCACAGATGACAGAAAAGACAGTGAAAAAGTTCATGGAGATACAGCCTGTTTATCCGGACTTTATGTTCCATAAATACAGGAATCAGCCACCCCGGATTCACATAGAGAATTTTTCCGTCTGTTCCCATTGAAGAAGGTTCTCCTGACGGAATCACTCTCAATGCACTAAGTGCCCCATAAAAATATCTCATGGAAACAGCCAGTTCATTTCCGGAATTTTTCATGATATCCTGACAGATGTTTAAGACTTCTTCTTCCTTCTTTCTCTCTTCATGGACAAAATTTCCGAATTTATCTCTGTCTTCTTTTTTCACAGTTCAAATGCCTTTCTCTTCTTTCTGACTTTTCCTGCAAGTTCATTCATCAGTATGCTGACCCACCTGGAATCCCCGACATTCTGCGCCTTTTCAAGGATCTTTTCCAGCAGCTCTCTCTCCGGTTTCAATATTCGGATAATCTCTGTCAGTTCATGATATTTTCCAGATTTTCCAAGATAAAGAAATGTTTTTTCCCCATGTTCTTTCAGATATTCATGATATTGTTTTTCTGCTGCTTCTGTCAGACCAACCGGATAAAGAATCCTGTCCAGTGCAAGTTTCAGAACCACGTCTTCCTGTTCCCATGCAACTGCATAGGGAAAAAGTTTATCATACTCAAGTATGTTCAGAGTTTTATGCAGGAAACTGTTTCTGTATCGGATACCGCTTCCGTGTACATGGTTTTCAAGAATCCTGGCCGGAGTGTTTTCTACTCCTTCCTCAAAAAATTCCGGGAACCAGAAGCGTCCCTTTTCGCCGGCTCCGATAATTTCCACAAGAAGTGTTTCCGGCAGTTCCGTCAGCACTTCTCTGAGGCATGACTCCCCGCTTTCATTCAGCTCAGCCTCTATATAATGTACCCTGTGACAGCCGGTAAGTGCGCCTGCTCCAAGATCTTTCAGCGAACTTCCGAAACTTATTTTTTCAAGTTCAAAGCAATTATAAAACGCATATCTGCCTATTTTCTGGAGATGTAAAGGAAGCTTCAGCTCTTTCAATTTTGTGCCTGCCATATCCGGCATATCTTCTGAAAAAGTCTCTACAGTTTCTTTTCCATCATATATACTGTCATTTTTTATAAAATTATTTCTGTCGGACTTATCCATTCCGTCCGAAAAAATATATGCTCCCAGTTCTGTCACTGGAAAGTCATTTATTTTTTCCGGTAACTCAAGAATTCCGTCATATCCGAAGCATCTGTCAATACAGACACCATTCCTGTTCTGATGATAAAGATAATACATCTGCTGCTCTCCCGCATTTCTGTTTCCTTTGTGTGATCATCGTAAATGTTCACAGTAACTGATCATCTGCCTTTGTTTTCTCCCAAGCGGATTTTTTCCATTTCTGCCTGCAGTTCTTCTGACATATGATCAAAAAGATAATTTTTACTGCTCTGTCTCATCTGATGCCATTCTTCTCTGGCATTTTTTTCTGTATCTTCTATTTCTTTTTTCAGGCCCTGTGCAGAAATCCTGTGAGCCCCCTGTCCCATGATGATAATCTGTTCCAGACCATCTGAAGTGGCAACTGTCACCTGATTCTGCCGTCCGATTTTATGGACGGTTTTTTCGATATACTGATCTGCCGTTTCTGCTTCCCTGGTATATACAACATAAATATTATGGTAAGGAAGTATCTCTTCCGCATGTCCCTCAACTTTATATGCATCAAACACCAGGATCAGCGTACATTTGCGGTATCCCTGATAGTTACTGAGGATGTCTTTCAGTCTGTCGCAGGCTGCATGAATATTCTCTTTTGCAAGTTCATTCAGTTCTTCCCATGAAAAAATAATATTATATCCATCTACAAGAAGATATTCTTCCTGTTTTGGTCTGGGCGATCTGTAACGGACTGTCTGTGAAGGTGCGTGGACTGTTTTTTTCTGAAATGCACCCCTGTCTCTTTTTACGGGTCCAAATGTTCTTTCAAAAATCGCCTTCAGTTCTTCTTCGTCTTCATAGCTTCCACTATAGGAATAGCCGGAGCCCTTTTTGGCGTTTTTTCCACCAGCCGGACTTCCTGCCCTGGTGTTATCCACCGGAGGCGCATATGTTTCTTCCATATCTTCATACCAGGATTCACTGTTTTCGGCAAGCGAATCCATATCCAGACCTGTCTGCAGATGCATGTACTCTTCCACCTGGTACCATGGTACAATAAAACCGGCTCCATGGGCACAGAATACAGAACCTGTGGGATTTTCCAGATCACTCTCTGAATCGTATCCGACAGATGCAACTATCTCTTCCTGATTTTTGCACGGGGCATAACCTTTCAGACTACAGAAGAGCCGTCCCTTTCCACTTGTGTAGGAAATCACCTGTTTCTGGTAATCACGCATCTGTGAAACTGCTGCAGTTCCACTGAGAACAGCTGTCTCCCCGTCTGTTTCCGGAGGTTCAAAATTTCCCTGCATTTTCTGGATATCGGACATTGCTCTGCCGATGTTTTCTGCCGGGACTTCCAGTCTGAATTCATAATAGGGTTCCAGAAGAATGCTTCTGGCTTTTTTCAGTCCCTGACGTACTGCCCTGTAAGTTGCCTGACGGAAATCTCCCCCCTCTGTATGTTTCGTATGCGCACGTCCCGTCAGAAGTGTGATCTGTACATCTGTCAGTGGTGAACCTGTAAGGACACCCAGATGCTCTTTTTCTTCCAGATGCGTAAGAATCAGTCTCTGCCAGTTTCTTGCAAGCACATCTTCACTACATGCTGTAAAAAACTGACATCCACTGCCTGGTTCACCCGGCTCTATGAGAAGATGGACTTCTGCGTAATGGCGAAGCGGCTCAAAATGTCCCACACCTTCTACAGGCTCTGCAATAGTCTCTTTGTACACTATATTTCCTGTTCCAAATTCCACAGCTACATGAAAACGTTCCCAGATAAGACTTTTCAGAATTTCAATCTGTACTTCTCCCATAAGCTGTACATGAATCTCACCCAGCATACTGTCCCAGAGAATATGCAGTTCCGGTTCTTCCTCTTCAAGCTGCCTGAGATTCAGAAGCATCTTGTGAGGATCACAGTCTTGTGGAAGAAGAATCTGGTAATTAAGTACAGGTTCCAGAACCGGAAGATCGGATTCTATTTCTGCTCCCAGTCCTTCACCCGGATATGTTCTGGTAAGACCTGTCACAGCACAGACAGTCCCAGCCTGCACCTCTGTTTCAGTTTCAAATTTTGCCCCTGAATACAGACGGATCTGGTCAGTTTTTTCTTCCCAGGACTCCTGCTTTTTTTGTCCCGGAAGAACATGCTGCTCTTTTTTGCTGCTGAGTATCGTTTTTACTTTCAGTGATCCGCCAGTAATTTTCATATAAGTAAGTCTGTTTCCCTGGTTGTCTCTGGCTATCTTGAATACTTTTGCTCCGAATTCTGAAGGATATGCCGGTTCTTCTGTATATTTTTCAAAATCCTCGAGAAATTCCTGAACTCCCTGCATCTTAAGTGCAGATCCAAAATAACATGGAAAAATTTTTCTGTTTCTGATAAGGTCTGTTATATCTTCTGTTTCCAATTCTCCTGTTTCCAGATATTTTTCCAGAGTTTTTTCATCACAGACTGCTACATTTTCAAGAAGTGTATCTTTTTCCTCTCTGAAATCTGTACAGTTACTGCTAAGCCTTTTTCTGAGATCTTCAAGAATCCTGTCATGATCTGTTCCGACCTGATCCATTTTATTGATAAATATAAATACCGGAATCCGATAACGTTCAAGGAGTCTCCACAAAGTCATTGTATGACTCTGTACTCCGTCCATTCCGTTAATAACAAGTATCGCATAATCCAGCACCTGCAGAGTTCTCTCCATTTCTGCTGAAAAATCCACATGCCCCGGCGTATCCAGAAATGTTACTTCCATATTATCTGTTTTAAGTATTGCCTGTTTGGAAAAAATAGTGATTCCACGTTCCTTTTCCAGTTCATAAGTATCAAGGAAGGCATCTCCGTGATCCACACGTCCCAGTTTTCGGATTTCTCCTCCCAGATACAAAAGTCCCTCTGATAATGTTGTCTTTCCGGCATCTACATGTGCCAGAAGCCCCGTTACTAATTTTTTCATATGTCCCTCATTTATTCTGATAAAGTGGTGCAAGACGCCGCACAACCATTTCGCTGATTCTCATCAGGGTATCAATATCTTCTTCCTGATTGTTCAGATATGCATGAAAACAGCCCTGCACACAACAGGAAAGCAGAATGTTTTTTTCTGTATCATTTCTGTATTCCGGATACTTCTGCAAGATCAGTTTTTTCAGTTCTGTCTCAAGGCAGTCGCCAAGGCGGCTTTTTTCTTTTCCTGCAAAAAGAATCCTGATCAGTGCATTACTTGAAGTCAGTGCAAGAAACATGTTTCTTGTAAAAATATCCGGATTCTGGATAGGATCTTCCTGCTGACGATATACATTCCGGATCACTTCCGTGATCGTATCAGATTCCATCGTTTCCGCAAGTGCATATATATCTTCATAATGACTGTAAAACGTTGATTTGTTAATCCGTGCCAGTTCGCACAGTTCCCTCACTGTAATTTTTTCAAGATTTTTTCGGGAACGCAGCTCAAGAAATGCATTTTTGATGGCTTTTTGAGTTTTTTCGATTCTGATATCCATAGATCCTGTCCTCTTTGTTTTCCGACAGATTTGTCGAATAGTTGTTTATCCACCATTTGGATGGAATTGTCGGTAGATTATGTCTGTTTTTTCTTCTATTATTATAATCACAAAAACAACTGTTGTCTATTTATTTATGATACCATTGGCTAAAGGAGAATTTTATGGATTTTTATGGTTTTTATACAGGAAAGATTTTTGATGCATATAAATATTTAGGAGCTCATGTTGAAGGGGAAGGCGTTGTTTTCAGAACGTTTGCACCTTCTGCCTCACGTATTACTCTTATCGGGGAATTTAATGACTGGCAGGAATGGGAAATGAACCGTGTTTCTGACGGTAATTTCTGGGAGTGTTATGTGCCTCAGGCAAAAGAAGGCCAGATGTACAAGTATCGCATCTATGACAGGAATGGCAATGCAGTAGAACACTGTGATCCTTATGGTTTCGGGATGGAACTCCGTCCCAACAGTGCCTCCATTGTACGTGACATGTCACAGTACCATTTCAGGGACAGTGAATGGATGCAGAACCGTACAGACTGCCGCCAGAAACCTCTGAATATTTATGAAGTACATTTTGGTTCTTTCCGCAAACCTTCTGAGAAAGCCGATGACTGGTATGATTATGAAGAAATGATCGACATTCTGATTCCTTATCTCAAGAAAAATGGCTACAACTATCTGGAGATCATGCCGCTTAATGAATACCCCTGTGATGAATCCTGGGGATATCAGGCAACTGGTTTTTTCAGTCCTACCTCCAGATATGGAACTGCTGAGCAACTGAAAGCTTTTGTAGATGCCTGTCATAAAAATAAAATCGGCGTGATCATGGACTTTGTTCCTGTGCACTTTGCAGTGGACGGTTATGCGCTTGCAAATTATGACGGTACTGCACTTTATGAGTATCCTAATTCAGCTGTCGGTGTCAGTGAATGGGGAAGCTGTAACTTCATGCATTCCAGAGGTGAAACCAGAAGTTTTCTTCAGTCCTGTGCAAATTACTGGCTCAGTGAATTTCATATGGATGGACTCCGTATGGATGCGATCAGTCGTGCAATCTACTGGCAGGGTGATCCTGCAAGAGGTGTAAATCTGAACGCTGTGGAATTTCTTCAATATATGAATCAGGGGCTGAAGGGAATTCACCCGACTGCAATTCTTGCTGCCGAAGATTCTACTTCTTTCCCGAAAGTTACAGATCCTGTTGATCAGGGCGGCCTTGGTTTTGACTATAAATGGGACATGGGCTGGATGAATGATACTCTGAATTATTTTCGTACTGCACCAGAATACAGAAGTGAAAGTTATCATAAGTTAACTTTTTCCATGATGTATTTTTATGATGCACGTTTCCTGCTTCCTCTCTCTCATGATGAAGTTGTCCATGGAAAAGCAACTATCATGCAGAAAATGAATGGAGATTACGACAATAAATTCCCGCAGGCACGTGCTCTTTATATGTATATGTATGCGCACCCTGGAAAGAAACTTAACTTCATGGGTAATGAAATCGGTCAGCTCCGTGAATGGGATGAAAAGCGTGAGCAGGACTGGATGCTTCTGGATTATCCGATCCATGCAGGTTTTGCACGTTTTATGAAGGATCTCAACAAGCTTTATCTGGAGCATTCTGCTCTATGGGAAAAGGATTATTCTGCTGACGGTTTTCAGTGGATCGACTGCCATCAGGAAGGTAAGTGTGTTTATGCTTTCCAGAGAATCAGTAAAAAGGAGCGAATTGTTTCGGTATTTAATTTTTCTGACCAGGAGCAGATGTATGAGCTCAGCCTGCCGGATGTGAGTAAAATTAAGGAGTTACTGAACAGTGATCTGGCCATCTATGGTGGATCGCTGAAGCGTAAATCAGGTGTCAGGGCATTAAAAAACGGAAGGATCGTGCTGACCCTTCCGGCGTATTCTGCGGTGTATTATATTCTTCCGTAACGTCCCGTAAGTTCCCTGATTTCTTTCTGCAGTTCTTCTGTAAACTGCCCTGAAGTAAGTCTCCACTTCCAGTTTTTGCCGAGTGTAGACGGCTGGTTCATTCTGGCTGAATTATCCAGTCCAAGATAATCCTGCATCGGGATCACACAAAGATCTGCCACGCTTGACATTACAAGGCAGATCAGATCCTGTTCCAGTTCTTCTCTGGAAGCATGGAAATTATTGAGGTATGTTCTTACCTGCTTTCTTTCTGCCGGTGTAATATCATCCAGCCAGGAAATCAGTGTTTCATTGTCATGTGTTCCTGTATAAACCACACAATTATTTGGATAATTATGCGGCAGATAATCGCTGGCATTTCCCGTGTCACGTTCATCGAATGCAAATTCAATGACTTTCATATTCGGGTAACCACTTTCCTCTACCAGCTGTTTAACAGAATCTGTCATATAGCCAAGATCTTCTGCTATAATCTGTCGCTCGCCAAGCCTGTAGGAAATTGTACGGAAAAGATCCATGCCAGGTCCTTTTTCCCACCAGCCATTTTCTGCAGTTTTGTCACCATACGGAATTGCATAATATTCATCAAATCCCCTGAAATGATCGATACGTACAACATCATAGAGTCTGAAACAGTTTGCAATTCGTTTTACCCACCAGTCGAAACCGGTATTTCGATGTACTTCCCAGTTGTAAAGAGGATTTCCCCATAACTGGCCTATTGCAGAAAATCCGTCTGGCGGACAGCCTGCCACCTGGATCGGACAGTTCTTCTCATCCAATTTAAAAAGTTCCGGATTTGCCCATGTATCAGCGCTGTCCATGGCAACATAAATCGGAATATCACCAATAATCTGAATACCGTTTTCATTGGCATATTTTTTCAGTTTCATCCACTGCTGGCGGAATTTGAACTGCATATATTCCTGAAATTCAATTTCAAAATACATTTCTTCTCTGTAATAATCCAGGGCATTCTGCCAGCGAAGGCGGATATCTTCTGCCCATTCACTCCACTGAACACCGCCGAAGCGTTTTTTCACTGCCATAAAAAGTGCATAATCTTTCAGCCACCAGGCTTCTTCTTCCTGAAATTTGCGAAATTCAGGATCCATATAGATGTTACTGCGTTCATATGCTTTTCGAAGAAGTCTGAATCTGCCTTCATAGAGTTTTGCGTAATCTACATTTGCCGGATCATCTCCAAAATCAATAGCCTCGCATTCTTTTTTTGTAAGCACTTTTTCTTTTATCAGTTCATCCAGACTGATAAAATACGGATTTCCTGCAAATGTAGAGAATGACTGATACGGTGAATCTCCATAGCTGGTCGGCCCCAGCGGCAGAATCTGCCAGTAACTCTGTCCTGCTGCTTTCAGCTGATCAACGAATTCATATGCGCTTTTGTCAAAGCACCCGATTCCATATTTTGACGGCAGACTGCTGATTGGAAGCAGCACGCCGGCTTTTCTTCTTTTTGCCATTTTCTTCCTCCCCTGTATATTACTTTTATAAACACGGAAAACCAGGCTGTGTTTCACGCCCGGTATCCCTGTTTTAACTGTTATATTTATTTTTACACATCTGGAAGCAAATCGTCAATGTTAAGAATCGATGGTTTATGTTGATTTTTTAAGATAGTTATTTTTTACTCCGTTCACAGCAACTTAAGATATATTATAAACAGCCAATTACAGGAACATCAAAAAATCAATATCTGTATCATAAAGAGCAACACCGGAATCGCATTTTACCCCTTGTTTCTCTATAATGAACCATGCAGTAAAACAGCCTGGAATTTTTATTTATTCTGCTGTTTCAGAGAATTGTATTCACCGGGATTGCAGCCGAACATTTTGCGAAAAGCGCTGGCAAAACGGCTGGCATTACTGAAGCCTGCCATATCTGCAATCTGAGTCATGGAATACTGTCCGCTTTGTACCAGTGAAAAACTTTTATTTACACGATACTCTTCCAGATATTCTGTAATGGTTTTTCCTGTCATTTTTTTAAAAAGGCGGCAACAGACTTCCCTGGACAGATGTACCTGATCTGCCAGCTCACTGAGGGAAATCACTTCTGCAAAATGCATATTAAGATAATTCAGCATTTTTTCCAGACGTTCCAGTTCCAGCAGATTGGCAGGAACCAATTTGTTCAGTTCCTGTCTGTGTCTGTAAAAAATCCGACTGAAAACTTCACACAGAAGGCCTTTGATCTCCAGTTCATAACAGTATGGTTTCTGATCAAAAAGCTCTTCAACCAGATTCAGTTTCTGCAGAATCTCAGCTTCGCTTTTATCCTGGTCAGTCAGATAAATGCATGGCACTGCCGAATTCTCCAAAAAAGGTCGAAAGCAATTACGTTCAACATCGCTTCCGAAATCTCCATAGAGGAAATCCGGTCTGACCAGTATTGTGCTGTAACGGGCATGGTGATTATCAGGCGAACTACAGCTGTGTGGCACATTTCGGTTCAGAAGAAGCCCTTCTCCCGGTCTGATTCTGTAAGTTTTCTGGTAAACCTGATAAATTGCCTCACCTTCTCTTGGAAGACTGATTTCCAGATCGTTATGCCAGTGGATGGGAACATTCCTTCCTTCAAAAGACCACAAATCATCATGGTTGACTGTCATGGGAAAAGTTTCTGTTCCATGAGCAGAAATTTCTCTTCTGGTATCATCTACCAGGATTTTTCTTTTAGGCATTTTACAATTCTCCAGCTTCTGTTTTATTGATTTAAGTATATCGTTCTCATCAGGAACACACAAGGAGGTTTTTATGTCCAGATCTAAAGAAATGGATCTTACAACCGGAAATCCATTCTGGTCTTTGCTGAAATTCGCCATTCCGGTGATTCTCGGAAATTTATTTCAGCTTTTTTACACTCTTGCCGACTCTGTCATTGTAGGCAAAACTCTGGGGGCATCTTCCCTTGCAGCTGTAGGTTCCACCAGCATCATTATCTATTTTGTTTTCTGTTTCATCAATGGTTTTACCGGAGGATTCGGAATCTGTCTTGGGCAGAGATGTGGTGCAAAAGATGAAAAAGGAATGCGAAAAAGTATTGCAGCATCTGCTGTTCTCTCTATTGCATTTACTGTTGTTCTGACTCTGGTCTGTTGTCTTCTGTCTCATCAGATTCTCAGATGGATGCAGATTCCCGGCGATATTTCCGGCGAAGCCTATGATTATATGTTTGTAGTACTTCTCGGAACAGGCGCCACTGTTTTTTATAATATGATTTCAAATATGCTCCGGGCACTGGGCGACAGCAAAACACCCCTTTATTTTCTGGTGTTTTCTTCTGTGCTGAATATTTTTCTTGATATACTTTTTATTGTACCATTTCATATGGGTGTATCCGGGGCTGCATGGGCTACGATTCTTTCCCAGTTTCTCTCTGCTATTTTCAGTTTGATCGTCGGCCTGAAAAATTTTCCGGTGCTTCACTTGCAAAAAAATGATTTTCATAATCTGAAAAGTACCCTGAGTGTTCATCTGCAAACAGGATTTCCAATGGGATTTCAGATGTCTGTCATGTGTATCGGACAGCTTGCCATGCAGACCGTTGTAAATTCACTGGGAACTGCTGCTGTTGCCGGATATACAGCAGCTTCCAAAGCAGACCAGGTTTCTGTTCTTGTAAATAATGCCATGATGACAGCAATTTCAAATTATATTGCCCAGAATTTTGGTGCCGGAAGAAGAGACAGAATCCGCCAGGGAGTAAATGCCAGCCTTATTCAGACAGAAGCTTTCAATCTTATCATGTGCGTTGGCATCCTGCTTCTGCGTCATCCTATTGTACAGATGTTTCTCTCAAATCCTACAAAAGAAATTTATCATTTTTCTGATGCCTATCTGACTGTAGTTGCACCTTTTTATTTTCTCCTGGGTTTACTGGCAGTCTACCGTACTTCCATCCAGAGTATGCAAAATGGAAAGGCACCTTTTGCAGCCTGCATGATCGAACTTGTCATGCGTATTGCTGCCACAGTTGGGCTTTCCGGGGTTATTGGTTATACTTCTGTATGTATTGCAAGTCCGATGGCATGGCTCGGAGCCTGTTCCCTGCTGATTCCTGTTTACTATAAAATGATGAGAAACTGATAACAGCCTGCAGAACACACGACTTTCCCCGTCAGAGTGCTCCATGGCGCACAAACAAAAATCCCCTGAAGTTTTCCGGACTTCAGGGGAAACATATTTGACAAATTATTCAGCCGCTTTCTCAGCATATTCTGTTGTAACAAGTTTTTCATATGGTACTCGTTCTTTCAGTTCTCCTGCATCTTCCAGAATATCTTCCAGAAGTTCAAAGCTTTCCTTCTCAAAAATAAGATCTGACTTCCAGGTATCCTGGTCATAGTATCTTTTTACAATAGTCGTAATGGTATCCAGATCAGTCTCTGCAAACTGAGGTGCGATCACCTCTGCAATTTCTTCCGGTGTATGTGCCTGCACATATTCCATACCTTTCTGAAGTGCACTGGTAAATTTCTGAATGACTTCCGGATCTTTTTCCATATAGCTGGTCTTTGCGCTGTAGGAAGTATATGGTACGTATCCGGAATCTATACCAAGTGATGCAACAACGTATCCTGCTCCTTCTTTTTCCAGTGCTGTTGCCGCAGGCTCAAACTCAACGGTAAAATCAGCAGAATCCTCTCCTGTAAAAGCTGCTGCTGTAGAGCCAAAATCAATACTCTGGTCAATCGTCAGATCCTTCTGTGGATCCAGACCGTTTTTGCGGAGAATATACTCAAAAACCATTTCCGGCATGCCACCTTTTCGACCGCCAAGAACTTTCTTTCCTTTCAGATCTTCCCATTTAAAATCCGGCATCTCTTCTCTTGCAACAAGAAAATTTCCCGCACGCTGAGTAAGCTGTGCGAAGTTCACCACAGGATCAGTGGCCCCTTCCTGATAAGCATAAACAGATGCCTCCGCTCCCATAAATCCAATATCTGCCTCACCGGAAATCACAGCTGTCATCGTTTTATCTGCTCCAAATCCAGTCACCAGCATAAGATCCAGCCCTTCTTCAGCAAAATATCCTTCTTCAATTGCCACATACTGTGGGGCATAAAAGATGGAATGGGCTACTTCATTCAGTGTAACCCTGGTAAGTTTCTCTTCTGTACCCTCCTTTTTTGCAGCAAACACGCCCATTGGCAATACGGTCACTGCCAGAACGACTGCTGCCGCCAGTGTGATCCATTTTTTATTCTTCATGCAGATGCTCCTTTACCGACTTCTTCTGTTAGCATATGCAGAAAGAAAAAAAACGTTCAACACATAAGATTCCATTTTCAACTTTCCCGGCAGATAAAAAATAAGAAATCTCTCTTTTTGCTGTTATTTTATGTTATACTGTTTTAAACAAAAAAATATATAAGGAAGAATTCAGGCAATAGTCATGACTTTTTATACTTCTGAAATTATTATAATATTATTAGCCCTTGGGGTACTCTCCATTCTCGTTTCTGAAAACGACCGTATTTCTCGCAGAAAAAAGAGATTATTTATTGCGACCAATATTCTGATCGCCGTAGCAGCAACTGCTGAATGTGCCGGAGTTCATATGAGTGGAAAAACATATATTCCCAGTGGTCTGCTGGCAGCTGTCAAAGCTGTTGATTATACGCTGACACCTATGACCGGAGGCGCAATAATTGCCCTGATGCAAAAGGATACCCCTCACAAATGGCTTCTCCGATGGCTTTTTATCGGAAATACAGTCTTCCAGATCATATCTGCTTTTAACGGCTGGATGATTGTGATCGACAGCCAGAACAGATACCGACATGGTCCGCTTTATCCGGTCTATATAGCTTTTTACTCACTGATCATCATCAGTATCACTGTCAGAATGATCTCCTATGGAAAATATTTCCGAAAGCAGAACCAAAAATCTCTCTATGCAATTATCCTGCTCGTTTTTTCCGGCATTGGCATGCAGGAATTGCTGGGTTCTGATTATCGCGTTGCATACCTTGCCGTTACTTTCGGTTCCGCATTCCTATTCATTCATTATTCTGAATTTTCCCAGCTTCAGCTGGATGAGGAAATTGCGGAACAACAGGTCATAATCTCCAGAGATGCATTAACCGGTGTACTCAGCCGTTTTGCTTATATTAATGCGCTCAACGACTCCATGCCGGATAATTTTGCAGTTTTTCTGCTTGATATCAACGGATTGAAGGCCGTTAATGATTCTATCGGTCATGAAGCCGGCGATGAACTGATCTGTGGAGCGGCCAAATGTATTGACGAAATCCTGGGAAAAAACGGAAAAGTATTTCGTATTGGCGGAGATGAATTTGTTGTATTTGCCAGTTTCTCACGAGAACAGGCAGAATCTGCTCTGTCAGATTTAAAGCAGCAAACAGACAGCTGGACAGGAAAAAGGATCAAAACTCTGAGTTTGTCTGCCGGATATGCTCTGGCATCTGAACATAAGGGTCTCTCCATTGAAGAACTTGTAAAAGAAGCTGACAGGATAATGTACATGCAGAAAAAAGAATATTACCAGCACAGCGGCCATGGCCGCAGAAACAACTGTTAAAGAGGGATTTTATGAATATAAGAGATTCTGTTATAAAAAAACTGATTCACACACATACAACTATTTCAACTATGGAGAGCTGCACTTCCGGAATGATCGCATCAATGATCACGGACACGGAAGGAGCTTCTGCAATCTTTCCTGGAGGTTATGTCACTTACCTGAACGAGACAAAAATTCTGGTCGGTGTTGATTCAGACATAATCAGCTGCTTCGGTGTCTATTCAGCGGAATGTGCAGAAGCAATGGCAAAAACTGCCATGAAAAACCTGAATACTGATATTGGTATCGGCATCACCGGCACTACCGGAAATCTCGATCCCAATAATGCAGACAGCATCCAGGGTAAAGCTTTTTTCTGTATCGCCATTCACGGCGATGCACATATCTTTGAGATAAGTGCAGATGTTACTGATATGAATCGTCACGCAATCAAAAAAATGTACGCTGATAAAGTATTTGAAAAATTGTCCGAACTTATATAATATGACGCACTGCCTGTTATCTTACTCTTGCATTATTTTTCTATGTGATTATAATGTTCAGTATAATTGACCAGGTTCTTTCAGATTTATTTTGACAGAAACCGGCAAAAAATTGGAGGAAATCATGAATATAAAAGAAGAAATACACGCATTGTCAGATGAAGTTATCTCAAACATCGGCAGACTTGTTGCCATTGACTCCCATCTTGGCACACCAGAAAAAGACATGCCTTTCGGAAAAGGACCTGCACAGGCTCTTCATGAAGCACTTAAAATTGCAGATGAACTTGGATTTAAAACTGTAAATCTTGATAACTACTGTGGTTATGCCGAAATGGGTGAAGGCGAAGATATCATCGGTATCGCCGGCCATCTGGACATTGTGCCTGCAGGCGGCGGATGGACACATGAACCTTTCACACTTACACGTGAAGGTGATTATGTATACGGTCGTGGAACCACTGATGACAAAGGACCTGTTATAGAAGCACTTTATGCTATGAAACTGCTCCGTGATTCCGGAATCAAGCTTAACAAAAGAGTCCGTCTCATCATGGGGTGTAATGAAGAAACAGGTTCCAAATGTATGGAACATTATAACGAAGTAGACGAGGAGCTTTCCTGTGGTTTCACACCAGATGGCAACTTCCCGTGTATTCACGGTGAAAAAGGTATGTGTGCCATGATGGCATCTTCCAAAAAAACAAAAATCATTTCCATGAACGGTGGTTTTGTATCCAATGCAGTCTGTGATGAATGCACGACCGTAATTCCTGCTGAAGAAGGTCTTAAGGAAAAACTCGAAAAAGCACTTTCTGAAACCAGACTTCAGGAATACAGAGTAACTGAACAGGATGGCCAGATCACTGTCTTTGCGAAAGGTATTCCTGCACATGCAAGCACACCGACTCTGGGTGTAAATGCTGCCGGTGTAACCTGTGAGTGTCTTGCAGAAGCCGGCTTTGAAGATGATTTTATAACCTTCTACAACAGTCACCTTGGAACTGCCTGCGATGGTTCCGGCATCGGTCTCAAATGCGAAGATGAATACGGTGCTCTTACTTTTAATAACGGAATTGTAAAAACAGAGGACGGCGTTATCTCCTGTACGATCGACATCAGATTTCCTGTTACCCTGAAACTGGACGATCTCAGAAAAATGTGCGAAGCTAAACTTGATGATGAAAACGGACACATTGAATTTCTCGGTGGTGAAAATCCTCTTTTCTTCCCAAGAGAATCTCCGCTTGTGACCGCCTTGTACAAAGCTTATACAGATGTAACCGGTGACACCGAAAATAAACCTCTTGTTATCGGCGGTGGAACTTATGCAAAATCACTCAAAAACATCATTGCATTCGGTCCTGAAATGCTTGGTGTTGACTATCGAATCCACGGTGCTGATGAATTTATGCTCGTATCCGGTATGGAAGAAGATATTTACCTGTTCATGGAAGCAATTCGAAATCTTCTTGCAATTTAAAATCACACCATCAGTAATAAAACTGCCGCGAAGCTTCATAAACTTCCGGCAGTTTTATTTTATTATCTTCTGTATTACCTTCGGTGATGGAATTTTACCCTGAATCATGCTATAATTTAGCAGGTTACTGTTTATTATATTTACAGCAGCCTGAAGTAATAAGTAAAGGAAAAGATATTTATGAAACTTAATCCATTCTGCATGTGCTGTGCAGTTAACAAACAGGAAAAAAAGATACGCCATTTTGATAACATGGAAAAAAAGACGCTCTATATGCAAAAGGTCATGGAAAAACTCTCTCAGGCAGGTGACGACGACTGTGCACCCAGCATATCTATTGATCTGCGTAAATTATACCATGATTACTGGGGTGAACAGCCTTCTGACGATTATTCCACTGTAAAAAAAGAATTTAACCAGCTGATGCTTGATATGGAGGCTTCTATAGAAGCTGAAATCCGAAGCTCAGATGATCCGCTGGCAACCGCTCTTTTGTATGCCCGTATCGGCAATTACATTGATTTTGCAGCACTTTCCCATGTAGACAGAGAAACGGTCCTCCGACTTCTGCGTGAAGAAAACAAAGACCCGCTTCCAGCCATTGAATACGACAATCTGAAAAAAGATCTTGCCCATGCATCAAAACTGGCCTATCTGACAGATAACTGTGGTGAGATTGTTCTGGATAAGCTGGCGATACGTATTCTGAAAGAGCAGTATCCTGATCTTGATATCACAGTCATTGTACGTGGTATCCCTGTTGTAAATGATGCCACAATGGAAGATGCCATTGAAACCGGTCTTACTGATCTTGTATCTGTCATCGGAAACGGAAGCGGTGTCGGCGGTACCTGGCTTCCCGGCATCAACACAGAAACCCGGCGCATACTTTCAGATGCGGATCTCATTATCTCCAAGGGACAGGGAAATTACGAAACCCTTCATGACTGTGGTCTGAATATTTATTATCTGTTTCTCTGTAAATGTGAATGGTTTCAGATCCAGTTCAATGCCCGCCCTCTGGAGGGTATGTTCCTTAACGAACGTCGTACAGACTGACCATAACAATCTGCACTTTCCGTCAGAATGACGAACGCTCCCCGGCATTTCGTCAATCTGTCAAGAAACATCAGAAATGTTTGTAAGTTCTTGCTATGGAATCTCTTTCTTTTTTTCGTTATACTGACAACAGTTGAAACAAAAGTAAAGTTTATCGAAAATTATTTTGGAGGGATTTAATAATGGCAAGTTTATCTTTACAGCACATTAACAAAACATACCCGAACGGTTTTGAAGCCGTTAAAGATTTTAACCTTGAAATCGAAGACAAAGAGTTCATCATCTTCGTAGGACCTTCAGGATGTGGAAAATCCACAACACTCCGTATGGTAGCCGGACTTGAAGAAATCACCAGCGGTACCTTAAAGATCGGTGACAAAGTCATGAATGACGTTGAGCCTAAAGATCGTGACATCGCAATGGTATTCCAGAACTATGCGCTGTATCCTCATATGACTGTTTATGATAACATGGCATTTGGTCTGAAACTTCGTAAAGTTCCGAAAGACGAAATCGATAAAGCAGTTCGTGAAGCTGCCAGAATTCTTGACCTTGAAAAACTTCTTGACCGTAAACCGAAAGCTCTTTCCGGTGGACAGAGACAGCGTGTTGCCATGGGACGTGCTATCGTTCGTAATCCTAAGGTATTCCTTATGGACGAACCTCTTTCCAACCTTGATGCAAAACTTCGTGTACAGATGCGTATCGAGATTTCCAAGATCCATCAGAGACTGGGCGCAACTATCATTTACGTAACACATGACCAGACAGAGGCTATGACTCTTGGTACCAGAATCGTTGTTATGAAAGATGGTGTTGTACAGCAGGTAGATACACCACAGAATCTGTACCAGAAACCAGGCAACCTTTTCGTTGCAGGATTTATGGGATCACCGCAGATGAACTTCCTTGATGTTGAAATCCAGGAAAAAGGCTCTGATGTTATTGCCAAACTCGGCGAATATGAGCTGGTTATTCCTGCTGCAAAAGCTAAAGCTCTCAAAGATGGCGGTTATGTAGGAAAAACTGTTGTTATGGGTATCCGTCCTGAAGATGTTGCAGATACACCGGATGGTGTTATGTCTTCCGTAGTTAAAGTATACGAGCTTCTTGGTGCAGAAGTATTCCTGTATTTCGATGTAAACGGAACTCAGATCACAGCTCGCGTAGATCCTCGTACAAAAGCAAAAACCGGCGATCCTGTTAAATTTAACTTTGATATGGACAAAACTCATTTCTTTGACAAAGAAACTGAACTGGTTATCACAAACTAATCAATATAAACCAAATAAGACCCGGGGGATTTTCCCCGGGTTCTTTTTATTATGAAAGGAGCCTGTCTTATGTCTCTTCAGAATACAATTCAGAAATATCTGGAAAACTGGAAAAATATAAGTCATTTGGACTTCTGTCTTCTTCTGGAAGACAACAGTATTTATGTTTCCACATGTCAGAAACGTCTTCCCTCCAGAAGTAAACTGGAAGATTTTCGCAACAGTGATGCTCTCTGTATCTCCAACACCTCTCTCTGTCTTTACAAGGTCATGAACAAGGGAGACTGTGCCTATCTGCTGCTTGTATGGGGTTCTGGTGAAAGTATGCCAACAATAGGCGAGCTGGCTGTATGCCAGATTCAGAGCCTTCTGGAAGCCTATGCTGAAAAGAATGATAAGAATACTTTTATGCAGAATCTTCTTCTTGGAAATTATTCAGAGGTAGATGCTTTTAACAGGGCAAAGAAGCTGCATATTTCCCCGTCTTCTCAAAGGGCGGTCTTTGTTGTGGAAACCCGTCAGGCAAGAGATGAACATGCGCTTGCCACTATACGGAATATTTTCTCAGCGAGAACAAAGGATTTTATCACTTCTGTAGATGACAACAGTATTATTGTTGTAAGGGAACTTACTTCCACGGAGTCTTATGATGATCTGGAAAATATTGCCTACATGCTGGTAGATATGCTTGGAACAGAAGCCATGACGCAGGCATGGGTTTCCTACAGTAATGTTGCTGATGATCTGAAGCAGCTTTCAAATGCTTATAAGGAAGCCAGAACTGCCATGGAAATCGGCAAGATTTTTTATGCTGAACGGAATGTATTCGGATATCGTCGTCTTGGTATCGGACGTCTGATCTATCAGCTTCCAGTCTCTGTCTGTGAGCTGTTTATTCAGGAAATTTTCGGTGAGGAATCACTGGATTCGATCGACGGGGAAACTCTTGCGATTATCCGGACTTTTTTTGAGAATAATCTGAATCTGTCGGAAACATCAAGACAGCTTTATGTTCACCGTAATACGCTGGTTTACCGATTTGAAAAAATCCAGAAGAAGTTCGGACTGGATCTGAGGACATTTGAAGATGCACTGACCTTCAAACTGGCAATGCTGGTAAGTAGTTATCTGACAACCAGCCGTAGCTAATATCCCGAGACATAACGAAGTGAGCAGTAGTTATGTAACTTATATGAGGCGTGTGTGACAGAATAAATGTATAATAATAGTAAATATTACGCCGGATTATATTATACAGATAACAGATTTCCTGCTACCGCTGCGATTCCTACTTCGATTCGGGCGCTTATTTGCTGCCATTCGCTGTAACTCGCCTGACGGCTCAAACAACAGGCTCTGTGGCAGCAGCTAGCCCAAATCTCACCAACGGAATCTATGCAGCAGGTAACAGTTCAATTCTGTTAATCTGATAATATCTCCGGCTGTTTTATTGTCCTTTTCCTTCCTGTCACGCACTTTCGATATAAGTATTTGGGGGTGAGCAGCGGCAAAGCCACTGCTAAATGAGCTGGGGTGGATGGGAAAATGCCGAAAAAAGGACATGTATCCAGCCAGAACTGCTGGGGAGAGATTACACACTGTGGCTTAGTCAGCCGGAAATTCATAAAAATGGTTACCGGACAATAAGTGAGATTCCGTCGTAAGGTCTGTGTCCAGTAATCCACTTTTATGAATCTCCGGTGTCTCTTTATCCACACATTTTATCTTCTCTCCAGCGTTCCACAGATATATCCTTCCTCGTCCATTTTCCCAGTCGGGGATTCCCGGCGAACTACCTCAACAACATCAGATGCTCGGGTGGCAGATACAGATATGCCGGCAGATTTTCCATCGGCTTTTCCCTGAAATCATGCTTCGGGCGCATCCACCACAAAACAGCATTTTCCTCCATTCCGGGGCTCTTCACCAGATACTGATGCTCAAAAGTTGTTTCCACATATTCAGCGGCTTCAAATGCGACACAATTTTCGCCGTTTTGTTCTGAAGGCTGTATCCAGTGTCCACGTATCGCAATGTGTGTCATGTCCTTTTCAACTTTTTGCAGGGTTCTCAATGACACTCCCCAGTCAAGTGCAAAAACCTCATGATCACCCATTCTTTCTATCCTGGAATTATTCTTACAGCCTGTAAGTCTGGCTGCCTCAAGAAGCCCCGGCTGCTCAAATAACTGCCTTGTATTCCCGAATGTAAGTGTTTTCCCCTCTTTAAGAAGCATCAGTTCTCTACAGAACCGAAACGCTTCATCTCTGCTGTGCGTTACCATCAGCATATCGCCTTTATACTGGCTCAGGAACTCCTGCATGTCTTTTTGCAGAATATCTTTCAGATACCCGTCAAGCGCCGAAAAAGGCTCATCAAGCAGGATAGCCTCCGGCTCTCCGATCATCATTCGAGCCAACGCCACTCTCTGCTGCTGCCCTCCGGAAAGCTGGGAGGGAAGTCTGTTTTCCAGGCCTTCAAGATGATATCTTTCTATGTAATCACTGATTGCCGACTCCCGGTCAGCTTTTGCTCCGCGAAATCCACATCCAATATTATCTTTTACAGACATTGTCGGAAAAAGCGCATAATTCTGAAATAGATATCCTATCCTGCGTTCCTGTGGTTTCAGATTGATTTTAATTTCGGAATCAAACACAGTCCTTCCGTTGATTATGATCCTTCCTCTGTCCGGTTTTTCAATTCCGGCAATACATCTGAGCGTCATGCTTTTTCCGCTTCCTGACGCGCCAAGAATTCCTGTCGATGACGTATTACTGTCAAACGAAGCCTTTAAGTGGAAGTCTTTGAAGTTTTTTTCTATATCTACTGTAATTGCCATCAGATCCACCTTCTGCTTTTCATTCCCCTGCCGGAAACAATATTGATCAGTGCCACGATCATGAAAGAAATCAACACGATCACGACTACCCAGAATCCGGCAATATCATAATTACCAGCTGCTGTTTCTGCTGCAATCGCCACGGAAACTGTTCTTGTTTTTCCGAGAATGTTTCCCGCAAGCATTGATGTTGCCCCATATTCTCCAATCGCTCTTGCAAAAGCAAGTACTGTTCCGGAAGCAATTCCAGGTCCTGCCGCAGGTACGATCACTTTCCAGAAAATTCTGCGTTCACTCATTCCCAATGTCTGCCCTGCATAAATCAAATTCACATCTACCTGCTCAAATGCAGCCCTGGCATTTCTGTACATCAGAGGAAATGCGATCACCGCTGCTGCGATCACACAGCCCTTCCATGTCTGTACAACTTTAAAATCAAAAGTTTCCATAAGAAAACTTCCGAAAGGTCTGCGCAGACTGAAAATCAATAATAAGAAAAAGCCAGCCACAGTAGGCGGAAGCACCAGAGGCATCGTGAGGATGCCATCCAGTACAGCTCTTGAGACCGGCTTTAATTTCATTGTTTTTCTTGCACAGAAAATTCCCAGGAAAAAAGCGATCGTAGTTGCCACAACTCCTGTTTTCAGAGAAATCCAGAGAGGACTCCAGTTGATTTCCTGTAAAAAGTTACCCATTAACTTTATCCTCTTCTACAGGTGCAAATCCATATTCTTCAAATATTTCCATCGCATCATCTGTCTGAAGATATTTCAGGAAAGCATCTGCTGCGGCTTTTTCGGAGTCTGACGCCTCAGTATCTACTGTAAGGCCTACCGGGTAGTAAACAGGTGTTTTCAAGGAATCAACAGGTGCTTCCGCTATAACATCCACTTCATCAGAAACCGAAGCTGCGTCTGTAGCATATACAACACCAACTTTGTTGCTTCCTTCTTTAACTGCTGCAAGTACTTCTGTTACATTCTTGCCCTCGTTGATCTCCATCTCATTTACTTTATCCATGATTCCCATGTTTGTAAAGATTTCACGGGCATACTGTCCTACAGGCACGTCTTCTCCTGCAAGTGCAATGTTCTTTGCATCTGTGATATTCTCAAACCCTGTTACTTTTGTTTCGCCACCCTTTGGTTTGATCAGAACTACTTTGTTCTCAAGAAGATCAACAACAGAATCTTTATCTGCAAGTTTTTCATCTACAAGTGCATCCATCTGCTTGTCTGCAGCTGAAAAGAAGATATCACATCTGGATCCTTCTTCAATCTGTGTCTGCAGCGTTCCTGAACTGTCTGCATTATAAAGAATCTCCACGTCCGGATACTCTTCATTAAAATCTTTCTGAATTTCTTCCATTGCGTTGCTTAAGCTTGCTGCAATAAATACATAAAGTTCTCCTGACGGCTCTTCGGCTGATGCCTGTACACTTCCGGCTGTAAGTCCTGCTGTCATAGCTCCCGCCAGCATAATAACTGCTAATTTTTTCTTCATATATCTGTACCTCCGTAAATTTCCATATATTTCATTCAAGAATGCCTCTGCATTCTTGCTGCGAGATGCGCGTCATGCAATGCATGACATACTTCTTCTGCGCATCTCTGCAATCCTGCCGGAGGCTATATCAGATGGGGGATTGACTCCCACCACTGATACTGATTTGTTGCTCGCCACCTAAAGAGGTGGGAGTCATCTCACATCTGATATCTCTTACAAATCATAATAATATTTTACCTTAGTCAGTTTTTTAAGTCAATTTATCTGCCCCCGTAACCCCATAGATATTCTTTATAAAAGTCAAAAACTTTTTTTGAGACACAATATAATGCAGTAATTTCCTATAAAAAAAGATCTGAAGATATTTCTACCCTCAGATCTCTGAATATATTACTATGTACAGTACTCTGTTCAAAATCAGTTCCATTCTCCACTGCTGTCCTCATCTGTATCATAGCCTTCGCTGGAATCATCTTCTACATAACCGCCATCATCACCGTTGCCGTAGTAAGTATCATCATCCGCATCTCCTGCATTATCGTAACTGCTGTCATCACTGTTACTGTCGCTGGAATCACTGCTGTTATCGCCGGAATCGCTGCTGCTATCACTAGATTCACTGCTGTCGCTGCTGCTATCACTGGATTCACTGCTGCTGTCATCACTGCTACTGTCATAGCTGTCATCGCTGCTGTCATAGTCGTAATCACTGCTGTCACTACTGGAATCGCTGCTTTCTTCATCGTAATCATCACTTGATGAAGTCTGCTGTGAATTTTCTTTTGTGTCCTTTTCTTTCTTTTCAGAAAGGCTCATATAACGCAGATATGCAGCAGAAGAATCTTCTTCCATAGTCAGCGAAGCTTTTTCCATATCACTGAGTTCTACGCTGTAGATCTGGTAAGTATTTCCATCTGCTGTTACAATCTTCATATCATAAAGTGTTCCAGTTGCAGATGTTGAATCTTCAGAAGAATCCTCTGAAGATTCTGCTGACTCTGTGGAATCTGATGATTCAGGTGTATAATACATCTGAACCTGCTCTGCTGCTTTTACAGATGACTCTGCAGGAATAAGATTTTTGCCCCAGTCTTCATCTTCGCTGCCGGATTTTACCAGGTAGATTTCTCTCAGATCAGAGGCAAGGCTGTTTGTCAGATAAATGTATTTCGCCTGAGATGTTTTTACACCAATTATCTTTGGCGCAGGTGTGGAAGTAGGTACAGGTGTCACTGTCACCGGAACTGCTGTAGGAGCTGCTGTCGGCGCAGGTGTAGGTGTTACTTCTGCTGTCTCCGCTTTTTTACCACATCCCGCCATGGTCAGTACAAGTGATACTCCCAGAATTGCTGTTATATATTTATATCTTTTCATAATATCATCGCCCTTTCTGTTTATCGGATAAGTAACCGAAAAAGTATTGAACAGTTACATTTTTTTAACACTTCTGTAAAGTATTTTTATTATCACACTGATTTTAAAAAAAGTCAAATGTATATTATCATTTATCCCAGTAATGTTTTTCCTGCAAAATATCCCAGTACAAGAACACCAAGAATGATCCTGTACCATCCAAATGCTTTGAAATCATGTTTCTTGATATAGCTCATAAGAAATTTAATTGCCAGAATTGAGACAACAAATGCTACAACAACACCGGTAACCAGAATCATAATTTCTGTCCCTGTAAAAACAAATCCAAATTTAACCAGTTTTAGAAGACTTGCTCCGAACATAACCGGAATTGCCAGGAAGAAAGTAAATTCCGCAGCTACTGTTCTGGAGGTTCCCACCAGAATACCTCCAATGATAGTAGAACCGGAACGTGATGTTCCCGGAACTACAGAAAGCACCTGAAAAATCCCGATCAGAAATGCTGTTTTGAAGCTCAGATTTTCCAGCGAAGTACAGGTCGGTTTTCTTTTCTTATTATAGTCTTCCACAATGATAAAGATCACACCGTAAACGATCAGCGCAATTGCAACTACTACATAGTTATTGAAATTTTTTTCAATCACATCATTAAACGGGAGTGCAATTACTATTGTCGGGATACATGCGAACAAAATCTTGAACCAGAGAATCCATTTATCTTTATCACAGAATCGCTCTACAAATGTCAGGATTCCTCTTGTAACTACAGGTTTTCCGGACAAAACTTTTTTCTGCTTTGATGAAAGCGGTCGGATATAAAACGGCCACAACTTGCTCCAGTACAGAACCACAACAGCCAGTATAGCTCCCAGCTGGATCACTACAAGGAAAAACTCCCTAAACTCATCTGTCACATTCAGTTTGATAAATTCATCAACAAGTATCATATGACCGGTACTGCTGATGGGCAGCCATTCTGTAATTCCTTCTACAATTCCCAGAATAACAGCTTTTATAAATTCCACGATATTCATACTGATTTTAACATCCTTTCTCTGTTATCTTGTATTTACCATTTTTATGCAGCATTTTCTCTGATATTTCCTGCTTCAGAACTTCGTGAACTACTCGGCAACTGAGTTACCAGAGCATCTGAAATCTGGCAGGATACCGCCTTTTTTCAGGGTGCGTCCATGACACCAATACTGCTTGCCTTTCGGCTATGCAGCTACTTTTATTATTTTTGGATTTTTCAGTCCGGTTACGGACAGTTCTTTTTGCTTTCCGGATACGGAAAGATATTTCCGCAGGATATTAAATGCGCCTACTGCATCTGCATTATATCTTACTCCGTCAGTTATATACACGCCCCGTTCTTTTCGATTTGATGCTTCTGCATATCTTTTTGATACTCCCGGTGATAATGGACTGCACTGGCTGGTATAGCTTTCCTCTTGTTTTATCAATTGGATCCCATACAGTTTCAGCTTATATTCCAGCATGATATACAGCCTGTTATATGGCAGTCCGTGAAACTTCTGGTTGGTCTTATGCCCCATATCTTTCTCTTTACGGATATTTCGGATGTCTCCCACAACCACACAGCGGATATCTTCTTTTCTGCAGTATTCTGCAATCCATCTGGTCACTTTGTGAAGGTAATCCTTCACTGCATTCTGTTTTTTCCTGTAAAGTCTCCGGATGTGTTTCGATGATTTTGAATATTTTATACCTTTCTCTGACTGCTGGGCATACCATACAGACTGAACCCTGGCGATCTCTTTATGAAAATATCTTTCCAATGAAAGATATTTCCTTCCAAGGATAAAACTCCTGCCATTTCCGGAATCATAACAGGTCATCAGATTGTGAAGACCTGGATCAACAGATAAATAATGTCCATTCTGCGAAAGCTGCTCTGGTTCTTCGATCTCACAGATAACGATAAGGTCACATTTACCGTTTTCCGGTGGATAGATCCGCAGCTGTTTTATATGATCCATGTCCCTGAAAATCTTATTTTCAAGATATAGAAATTTTTCATGGATCCCGTATGTTTCTTCCATGTAGCTTTTCAGATCCTTTGGCAGAGACAGCCGCAACTGGTCTGAACCTTTCTCATGCCGGATCCCCATCTGCATATATGTGACAGGTATATTGTCCTGTTTAAAACAAGGCGGATTTGGTTCTTTGATCCCTCCGGTCTTTTTCAGTACATAGAAAGATTTCCATGCTTTGTCCAGCTGCTTGCAGGTCTCCTGCGCTGTCTGTGACGGAAGCTGTCTGTACCACAGATCTCCTTTATGTGCTTTTTTCTGATAATACCAGTCAGGATACTTTTCCAGTCCCAGCTCTTTATAATGATGGCGTTCATAGTTGCAGACATTCCAGAGTTTGGAAGCTGCATAACACATATGACCTATGATATTGGAATATTCCTGACTGATCCTTATAGACGTTTTATGTGACAGCAGCATCTCCATTCTCCTTCTGATTCATAATTTCTACTATGTTTATATCATAGCACAAAATGCTCTTGCTTTTCAACGCAGACCTGACCTGCTTACTTCTGAAAACAAATACAATGATCAGGAGATATAAGGAATCAATTTTTGTTGTCATATTTTTTGTGCGGATACGCACAATGCTGCGCTTTCATCTCGGTAATTGAATTGCCGAGGATTCCCGCTTATTGTACTAAGTTATGAAAGACCGGAAAAACTTATCGTTCTCTCCGGTCTTTTTATGTCTGTAATTATTTATCTGTTGTCGATCGTTGCAATATCGATCAGTGTAAGATTGTGAAGATCTGTATTTTCAAGACTTGTAACAAGCGCTTCTGCAGTATCAAGACTTGTAAGAACATTTACACCTGTTTCAATTGCGTTTCTTCGGATCACGAAACCATCTTTCTGATGTTCAACACCCTGTGGTGGAGTATCAATTACAACATCAATCTTATGACCAAGTATAAGGTCCATAAGGTTTGGTGCAGGCTGCTCCAGTTTATTGGTGCGGATTGCCTTGATTCCGTTTTCTTTGAGAACTTTTGCCGTACCTCTTGTCGCATAGATACGATATCCGAGAGCCTCGAAACGTTTTGCTATAGGTACAACTTCCTGCTGGTCTTCATCTTTTACAGTGATGATCATGTTCTTGTATTTCGGAAGTTTGATTCCTGCTCCAAGGAATGCTTTGTACAGAGCTTCGTTAAAGGTCTCTGCAATACCAAGGCACTCACCGGTAGATTTCATTTCAGGTCCAAGGCTGATATCAGCACCGCGGATCTTCTCAAAGGAGAATACCGGCATCTTAATGGCAATATGTTTTGCCTCTGGCTGCAGTCCTGGTTTATATCCCATATCTTTCAGTTTGTATCCAAGGATGACCTTTGTTGCAAGTGGTACGATCGGAATTCCTGTTACCTTACTGATATATGGTACTGTACGGCTGGAACGTGGGTTTACCTCGATAACATAAACTTCCTCTCCACATACGATAAACTGAATGTTGATCATACCGATAACGTGAAGAGCTTTTGCCAGACGGCGTGTGTACTCTGCAATTGTATCTTTTGCTTTCTGGCTGATTGTCTGTGCCGGATATACGGAAATACTGTCTCCGGAATGAATTCCCGCACGTTCAATATGTTCCATGATACCAGGGATCAGGATTTCTTCTCCGTCGCAAACTGCATCTACTTCGATTTCTTTTCCCATAAGGTATTTATCTACAAGGATCGGGTGTTCCTGTGCGATCTGATTGATGATTCCGATGTATTCTTCCACATCTTCATCACTGACTGCAATACGCATACCCTGACCACCAAGTACATAGGAAGGACGGACCAAAACAGGATATCCAAGTTCATTGGCTGCTTTTTTCGCTTCTTCTGCTGTAAATACAGTATGTCCCTTCGGACGCGGGATCTGGCACTGCTCCAGAATCTCATCAAAGAGTTCACGGTCTTCGGCTGCATCTACATTTTCGGCAGATGTACCAAGAATCTTAACGCCCATCTTCATAAGAGCTTCTGTAAGTTTGATTGCTGTCTGTCCACCAAACTGAACAACTGCCCCATCCGGTTTTTCGATATTTACGATGTTTTCCACATCTTCCGGTGTAAGTGGTTCGAAATACAGTTTATCTGCAATATCAAAGTCAGTACTTACTGTTTCCGGGTTGTTATTGATGATGATCGTCTCATAGCCTTCTTTTTTGAATGCCCATGTACAGTGTACAGAACAGAAGTCGAATTCAATACCCTGACCAATACGGATCGGTCCGGAACCAAGTACCAGAACTTTCTTTTTGTCAGAGGTAGCAACTGCTTCGTTTTCTGTCTCCGAGCCACCATATACGGAGTAATAATATGGTGTTGCTGCTGCAAATTCTGCCGCACAGGTATCAACCATCTTGTATGCTGCTCTGATATTATATCCCTCACGGAGCGCTTTGATCTCGGATTCGGTTCTGCCACAGAGATCTGCGATCACATAATCCGGGAATTCCATACGTTTTGCTTCCAGAAGAAGCTCGCCTGTAAGAGGCTGTGTTTTCAGAGCCTGTTCCATCTCTACAAGAACAGCGATCTTGTCGATGAACCAGCGGTCAATCTTTGTGATTCGATGAATGTATTCTTTGGAAATGTCTCTGCGGATAGCTTCTGCAATCTTCCAGATACGACGGTCATCTACAACAGAAAGTTCACGGATCAGTTCATCTTCATCAAGTCCTGTGAAGTCATAGGACATAAGGCTGTCCACATGCTGTTCCAGAGAACGGATAGCTTTCATCAGGGCGCCTTCAAAATTATGACAGATACTCATAACTTCACCGGTAGCCTTCATCTGTGTTGTCAGTGTTCTCTTAGCTGTGATAAATTTATCAAATGGAAGTCTCGGAATCTTTACTACACAGTAATCAAGCATTGGTTCAAAGCTTGCATATGTCTTGCCTGTGATAGCATTCGGGATCTCGTCCAGTGTATATCCAAGTGCGATCTTTGCAGCAACTTTTGCGATCGGATAACCGGTAGCCTTACTTGCAAGTGCTGAAGAACGGCTTACACGTGGATTAACTTCAATTACACAGTACTCAAAGCTTTCCGGATGAAGCGCATACTGTACGTTACATCCTCCTGTAATACCTAATTCTGTGATAATATTCAGAGCGGAAGTACGGAGCATCTGATATTCTTTGTCCCCAAGTGTCTGAGATGGTGCAACTACGATGGAGTCACCTGTATGAACACCAACAGGGTCGATATTTTCCATGTTGCAGACAGTAATGCAGTTTCCTGCGCTGTCACGCATTACTTCGTATTCAATTTCTTTCCAGCCTGCAATACAGCGTTCTACAAGAACTTCTCCTACTCGTGAAAGTCTGAGACCGTTTTCCAGGATTTCCCTCAGTTCATATTCATTGTTGGCAATACCGCCGCCACTTCCACCAAGGGTATAAGCAGGACGAAGCACAACCGGATAACCAATTGTCTTGGTAAATGCAAGACCATCTTCTACAGTTGTAACAACCTTGGAAGCAGCTACAGGTTCACCGATTTTTTCCATGGTATCTTTGAATTCCTGGCGGTCTTCTGCCTTCTTGATAGTCTCGGCAGTTGTCCCGATAAGTCGAACGTTATGTTCTTTGAGGAATCCTTTTTCTTCCAGTTCCATGGCAAGGTTCAAACCTGCCTGTCCGCCCAGTGTAGGAAGTACACTGTCCGGTTTTTCTTTCATAATAAGCTGTTCTACAACTTCCACTGTCAGCGGCTCAATGTAGACTTTGTCTGCAATATCTTTGTCTGTCATGATGGTGGCAGGGTTTGAATTCAGAAGAACTACTTCCATACCTCCTTCTTTCAGGGAACGGCATGCCTGTGTTCCTGCATAATCAAATTCTGCTGCCTGTCCGATAATGATCGGTCCTGAACCAATTACAAGGACTTTATGGATATCTTTATTTCTCGGCATTATTTGTTACCTCCCATCATTTCCATAAAACGGTCAAAGAGATAGCTGGAATCCTGAGGACCAGGGCAGGCTTCCGGATGGAACTGCACTGTGAAGATGTTTTTGCCCTCATAAGCCATTCCTTCGTTAGTGCCATCGTTTACATTGATAAATGCAGGTTTTGCAATATTTTTCTTTTCAAGCTGTTCTGCATCTACAACATATCCATGGTTCTGAGAAGAAATATATACACGTCCGGTTGCAAGATCCTTGACCGGATGGTTGCCGCCTCTGTGTCCGTATTTCATCTTATAGGTATCTCCGCCTGTAGCAAGTGCCATCAGCTGATGTCCGAGGCAGATTGCAAAAATCGGCACATCGGATTCATAGAGTTTACGGATTTCTTCTATAATAGTAGTACATTCTTTCGGATCTCCAGGTCCATTGCTGAGCATGATGCCGTCCGGCTGATCTTTCAGGATTTCTTCTGCCTTTGTCAGTGCCGGATAAATTGTAACCTGGCATCCTCTTTCATTGAGAGAGCGTGCAATGTTTCTCTTCGCGCCAAAATCCATCAATGCAACCTTTGGTCCTTTTCCAGGAAGTACTTCTTTCTCACGGCATGTAACCTTTTCTACAACTTTACCGGTTGTATATGCTTTTAAACGGGGAATAATTTCATCTAAATCATAGTTTTCATTGACAGTGATCATACCGTTCATGGTACCTTTTTCACGAAGAATTTTTGTAAGAGCTCGAGTGTCAATACCGGCAATACCAGGTATGTCATGTTTTTCCAAGAAATGCTGAATTGTATCCACGCTTCTGAAGTTGCTTGGGATACGAGATAATTCACGAACAATAAAACCATCAATCCAGGGTTTTCTGGATTCCTGGTCCTCATAACAAATTCCATAATTACCAATCAAGGGGTAAGTCATGCAAACCGCCTGCCCTGCATAAGACGGGTCTGTCATCACTTCAAGATATCCGGTCATAGATGTGTTAAAGACAATTTCACTGATTACTTCTCTCGCTGAACCTATGCTGGTTCCTGTAAATACATGACCATCTTCCAATATCAGAAATGCTTTCATATAATCTCCCTTTCTTTTGTTTTATCCTAAACTTTCAAGATTGTATCATATGAATTCTGTTTTTTCAACAGATTACGGTACTAAAAATAATTCAGTTGCACAAAAAAACTTTTCTGTGTTAAAGTATTCCAGAATTGTTGGATTTGAAAAAATAATTTAAAAAATTTCATTTTATCTCTTGACTTTTGTTTATAAATACGTTATCATAATCAAGCAGTCGCGAAAAGCGATTGAATATATGAAATGCAGGAGTGGCGGAATTGGCAGACGCGCAGGCTTCAGGTGCCTGTGGTCGCAAGATCGTGTGGGTTCAAGTCCCATCTCCTGCATTATTTTTTTGCTTAAAGGCAGATATGTGGTGGAGAATTTCCATGCACTGTGTTACTGTTCACTCCGTTCACAGCAACTTGGTCAAAATCCATTCCAAATCACCTTCGGTGATGGGATTTTGACCCGTATGTCTCGGGATTTTGCCATATTCATGGCAAAACACCTCGCGGAATATTACCTGTGAACAGTAACTGCACTGTATCTGCCTTTTTGTGTTATGATATTTTTTTCTTGACTTTTCACTGGGTGTGCGGTAATATAATTAAGCAGTTGTCATTCAAGACAATTGATATACAAAATGCAGGAGTGGCGGAATTGGCAGACGCGCAGGCTTCAGGTGCCTGTGGTCGCAAGATCGTGTGGGTTCAAGTCCCATCTCCTGCATTATTTTTTTGCTCTTTTATCTCTATTTCATCAGTTTTTGGAGGCATTTTACATATATATACTTCGGTTTTCTGTTTCTCAGGTTCTGTTTCACTATAATTCTTATAAATAAGAATCCCTCCCACGGATTTTCCATGGGAGGGGTTGAGTTTATTAAACACAATTATTTAATTTTTACGTTGTACTGATGTTTGCCACCTGTCCAGAATGTGTTGATGTAAACAGTTTCACCTTTCTTAAGGTTGATCTTTGCGTAACGTCTGTAAAGATCTAAATATGGTGTAACTTTTTTGCCTTTTGAAAATTTATCATACCAGATCTTTGAAGACATGTTCAGGGAATATGTTTTGCCGCCGTTTGTTTTTACTTTCTGTGCATTAAGTCCCCATCTGTCCATTTTTTTGAGACGTACAAGACCAAGGTTTCTGCTTACGGAAGAACTCTTCTTCCAGTCGCGGAAGTTATAGAATGTAAATGTATATCTGCCACTCTTAGGAGCTGTGAAGCGGATATAATCATCTTTCTTCATGCTTGTCTTGCTGTTTACATTGTAGGTTCCTTTTTTCTTAATGTTCGGAGCCTTCTTCGGGTTCTTGTTTGCGGTCACGGTCTTCGCAGCCTGTACCGGTACCTGGAATGGTCCTGAAAGCATTGTCACAGCTGTCAGAACAACTAATAATGCGCATACAAATTTTTTCATCTTTTTCATAGCGCGTCCTCCTTAAATAAATATGATACAGTAATTATATTATAATATTTTTATCAAGTCCAGCAATTTTCACGAAAACGTATAGAAAAAGCGCCTAAAAAATGTCATTAACACAACATTCTCCAGACGCTTCTGTATTATTTATTATTATTCGGTTTTCTCTGCCTCTTCCGGTACACTTTCCTCTGCCGGTGCTTCTTCCTGCACCTCTTCCGAGGGAGCGGATTCCTCTGCCCGTACATCTGTTGGTTCTTCCTCAGCTGTCTCCTGCACCGCTTCCTGTTCTGTTTCCAGTTCTTCCGCGACTGCCTTTTCAGCTTCAACAGCTTCTATATCAGCTGTCTCCTGGGCATCAGGAGTTTCCTCTGAAGATTCTGGCTCTTCTGCTGCATCAGATTCAACAACTTCTGTCGCAGTTCCGTCTACAACATCATCGTCTTCCGGTTCTTCTGTCACGGTTGCAGGATTCGGAGCACCGCATTTGGAACAGAATGCATCTTCCGGAGCCATCATACTTCCGCAGGACGGACATACAATTTTTTCTTTGATTTCATCAATCATATTATTATAGGTTTTTATCTGTTCCTGACGCTGGTCGATCTGTTCACAGAGAGTTTTCTGTGCTTCTTCTACCGGAACGCCTTCTGTGTATCGCTCATAAACAATCTTTCCGATATCAGCCATGATCTTCTGGATCTGTTTTTCCTCTCCTGAGATCTTATTTTTAATCTTCTGTGTCTCATATGCATTTCCTGCACGTCCACTGACTTCTTTGACTGTTTTGGATAATGTGTCCCCGAGATTACTGAAAAAAGATGATGCTGCCATAATATACTACCTCTCTTTCATGATAATAGTGAGATAAAAAAGTTATCATTTAGTTACATTTTAATTGTTTCCTGCTGTTCCAAGAAGCGGAACTTCCTGTCCTCTGAGAAGGATCTTTGGTGCACCGTTGCCCTCTATATAGCCTCTTGTAATAATTACTTCACCTATACTGTCATCTTTCGGAATTTCATACATGATATCAAGCATATATTCTTCAAGGATAGCACGGAGTGCTCTGGCTCCTGTCTTACGTTCCATTGCCTTCGCCGCGATCGCCCGGAGTGCATCTTCTTCAAATTCAAGCTTCACCTCATCGAGTGCCAGAAGTTTCTGATACTGTTTCAGGATTGCATTTCTCGGCTCTCTCAAAATCTGTACCAGCATATCCTCTGTCAGACCGTTAAGTGTAAAGATCACCGGCAGACGTCCGAGAAATTCAGGAATCATTCCGAAATTACGGAGATCATCTACTGTAACTTTTTCCAGGAGATGCGGATCATCATCATATTTATCCTTCAAATCTGCATAAAAACCAATAGAAGCCTGTTTATTCAGACGTTCTTTGATTATGTTTTCCAGGTCCGGAAAAGCTCCGCCACAGATAAAAAGAATGTTTCTCGTATTTACTGTTGTCAGAGGAACCATTGCATTCTTGCTGTTTGCTCCAACCGGGACTTCCACTTCACTTCCCTCAAGAAGTTTCAACATTCCCTGCTGGACAGCTTCACCGCTCACATCTCTCTGATTTGTGTTCTTTTTCTTTGCGATCTTGTCAATCTCATCTATAAAGATAATGCCGTGTTCTGCTTTTTCCACATCGTTATCTGCCGCAGCGAGAAGTTTCGATACAACGCTCTCGATGTCATCTCCGATATAGCCTGCCTCTGTAAGAGAAGTTGCATCTGCAATAGCGAGCGGTACATCCAGAAGTTTCGCAAGTGTCTTAACAAGATAAGTCTTACCACTTCCTGTAGGCCCGATCATCAGCATATTGGATTTCTCAATATCGATCTCGTCCATGGTATCAGTAGCAACTCTCTTATAATGATTATATACAGCTACTGCCATAACTTTCTTCGCATGCTCCTGTCCAATCACATATTCATCCAGTGTGGCCTTGATCTTATGCGGCGCCGGAATCTTTTTCAGATCAAGTACCGGTTCCGCTTTCTTGTCTTTTTTCTTGTGTTTTGCTTTCTGTGGATGATTCACCGGATTCTGAAAATTCGTAAGGTCAATCATACTCACATTCGGCATATTCAGAAGATCATTATAGTTAAAGTTTGCATTGTTCATCTGCTGGTTCATGCTGTCAAAGCTCTTCTGCATGCAATCCCTGCAGATATGTATGTTATTGGGAAGATCGATCATTTTACCCGCCTGTTTCTCAGGTCTTCCGCACAGCATGCAGAATTTCTCAGGTTCATCTTTATCATCATCCTGGTCTTCGATCTCGTTCCCGGTAATTTCGTCATTATATTTATCTGTCATATTAACTCCTTTCACAGGTTCTGGCTCATCTCCCAGCAATATTATGATGCTGTTCTTCTCTCGCTGAGATACACAGAACGCATAAGTTCCAGAATGGTATTCTTCCATATCTGATACCTATGCGTTCATTATAACATAACCTGTGTACCTGTAAAATAAACTTTTTATTAAAAAGGTCTAACCTGCTCTTTATTGTTTTTTATTTCCTAGTGTCACCTGGATTGTCTGCTCTACGTATTCGCCATTATCTGCACGATCCACTACAACATCGACTGTTTCCCCTGCAGCATAATAATCCATCTTACTGTTCAGGTCATCTCTGCCCATAATGGTCTGTCCATCAAATTTAATTATGATATCACCTTTCTGGAGTCCGGCCTCCTCTGCAGGACTGTCGGAAAATACTCCTGTTACAAAAGCACCCTCCGGCATATTGTACATCTGTATTGCCTCACTGGAAAGGTCTGCAAGCTTCACACCCATATATGCAGCCTCAGAAGAATCAACCTTGTCTCTTGTCTGACGGTTCATCAATTCTTCCAGAATAGGCTGTGCCTTGGATATCGGAATCGCATATCCCATACCCTCAACTGCATTGTCCGCATATTTAGCTGAATTAATTCCTATAACTTCGCCATTCATATTCAGCAGTGCACCACCACTGTTGCCAGGGTTAATTGCCGCATCTGTCTGAATAAGGCCTGAACCTGTGGAATCCTCTGTACTGATGGTTCTGTTCAGTGCACTGATCCAGCCTGAAGTAACTGACTGACCATAACCAAGTGCATTACCAATCGCAACTACCTGTTCACCAACCGCCAGATTATCTGAATTTCCAAGTTGTGCAATTTTTATCTGAGAAAGTGTATCTTCCGGAATATCTGATTTCTGTACTGCCACGACTGCCAGGTCATTTGCTTCATCTGTTCCTTTGATCTTGGCACTCACAGCATCTTCTACATTAATATCACCATCTCCGGAAGAATTTGATGTAGAAAAATTTTTGGTCTCTTCTTCTGCATTCACAACATCATTTCCGATAAAGCAGACACTCAAGGTCGTAGCTCCTGACACGACATGATTATTAGTCGCGATCAGAAGTTCATCATCGTTTTCGCCCACAATAATTCCGGAGCCGCTTCCCTCACTGGAATACTGTCTTGTTCCGTATCCAAATCCAAAAGCGCCAAAATAGTCCGGTATTTCCTGCACGCTGACAGAAGTGATCGCCACAACTGTAGGCATGGCAGCCTCAGCCACACTGGCTACAGTCCCTGTCTGAGATACATCAGCTGAAGAGTCTGCCACTGTATCGGTTGAAACTGTTTCAGCCGGAGTATTATTGTCAACTAACTGTGCAGTTTCTACCTGACTTGTTTCTTCTTTATCATCTATAAGATACTGATCTGCCACCAGATTCACGCCCTGAAATACCACACCTGCCACAAGCCCGAATACTACTGCCAGTGCCACTGTCTGTGCGAATCTGCGGCCTCCGCTTTTATGTTTACGGGAAGATTTTTCCTTCTTCGTTTCCGATACTGCCTGTCTGTGCATCTGATAATGTTCATATCTTGGCGGAACCTCACCAGATGTTTTCTGTTCTGTTACCTGTACTCTATGATCATTCGGAGCAGATTCTCCGGGATTTCCGGCACTGCTGTCTGAATCCCATCTTCTTTCGTTGTCCATCAGTAATTGCTCCTTTCTGTTATATATCTTTCTTCAAGAATGCCTCTGCATTTCTCTTTTTACATGATGATAGTGTAACAGGTTATTGTGTTCAAAGTGTGATAACTCCTTTAAAAAACCGTGTTTATTGTTACGACCAATAGGAGGGACTCATGCTGCACCAGAGAATCATTTTCCGAGGCAGTTTGCGGTATCTTTTTCCCAGAAAATATCCTGCATATTTAAATGCTGACTGCATAACAAATCCGGGAATCAGCCAGATATGTCCTATCTTTATAAGATAGCTGAAAGTCTTTTTTACAAGCTTCATTCCCTCACCCTCTGAAGGAACATCTGCAAAAATCTCCGGATACTGTGCCTGAGATACACCCAGGTCAAAATTTCTGTGAAACTGCTGCATACATGAATAGTTATGGGAATGAATGACTTTTGCTTCTGCCTCATAGGCAATGCCATAGCCGGCTTTTACCAGCGTTCCTGCATAAATCATATCCTCATTAAATATCGTCCGTTCCACAAAACCGCCCAGACTGTCAAATATTTCTTTTTTGTATGCAGCACACACATTAGAGCAGAAAAACGTCTTGATCCCAAGTCTCTGAATGTCTTCTGCTGTTTTTACAGACGAAGTTTCCGGATAATTAAAAGAGCGGGTGTATTTTTCCACAAAACTGCAGTCCTGTCTCGGAAGCTGTCTTCCATAGGCCGCACACACCTTCGGATTCTCTGCCATTGTACGTATAAGGTTTCCAATCAGATGACTGTCTGCCGGAAGTGCATCCTGAGTCATAAACATTATAATCTCAGCCTCCGAAAGACCCGCCGCACGCTTTCTTGTTCCACCGTGATCAAATTCAGATTTTTTCAGATGATGGACTTCCAGAAGGGGGCAGTCTTTTTCCCATTGCTCATCCCAGAACTCCTGTTCTGTATTCATTATTATGATCCTGTGTACCGGGTAATCCTGTTTCATCAATCTTCTCAGTAATTCTCCGAATTCTTTTCCCGGATGATATGCAGGAATGATCACATCTACATTTATCTCTTTCATTTCATTCTCCGTTTATGAAAGAAGGGAATTTCTCTTCCAAGAAATCCCCTTCTGCTGTATTATCGTTACTTTTCTTTATGCTGCCGGTTCTGCAACACTTTCTGTTACTATTTCTTCACCACCACCGGTATCTCCTCCGTAGTCCGGTTCAGAAACATCACCGCCGCCGGTATCTCCTCCAGTTGTATCTCCTCCGCTGGTATCTCCTCCGCTGGTATCTCCTCCGCTGGTATCTCCTCCGCTGGTATCTCCTCCGCTGGTATCTCCTCCAGAAGTATCTCCTCCACTGGTATCTCCTCCGTAATCCGGTTCTGGTACATAGTCATCACCGCCGCTGGTATCTCCTCCGTAATCCGGTTCCGGTACATAGTCATCATCACCACTGGTATCTCCTCCGGAAGTATCTCCTCCGCTGGTATTGGAATCAGTGTTATAATCCGGAGTTACCTCCTGACCTGTGTCAACATTTTCTCCTGTGCTGTCCCATACAAAGTCAACATTTTCTGTAGTTTCATCTACAGGAGCCTGTGTATCTTCAAGCTTGTCAGCACCACCGACGATCTCAATGATACGGTCGCTGTTAGCCTTAACTGTCTCAGACGGTTCATAGGACTCATCTCCGTAAAGGAACTTATGCAGTTCTTTTACGTTATCAGTCAGATCTGTCGCTACAATAATACTTCCCTTGACATTGGAGAATTTATACGTAGTTGGGAAACCTGTTGTTTCGTCTACGCTGTATCCGATAAGTGTAGGAAGCATCTGCAGGATCTGAGTCTTGTCCAGAGATGTTGTTACCATCGGGAATACATCATCCATGATCTTGAAGATTGCATTAATTCCGGCTGATTTTGCCTTACTTACGATCATCTGGATAACTTTACGCTGTCTCTCTGTACGTCCCATATCCAAACTTGCTGTATAACGGATACGGCAGTAGGAAGTAGCCTGTACGCCGTTCAGATGATACACGTACTGGATTTTTTCCTGATCTTCTGGTTTCTCTGGAAGTTCGATCGGTGTATAGTCCTTGCCAATTGCCTCTGATGTCTCCACACAGTAATTGTTCATATGAACGATCTCCGCATAGGACATATCCATATCAAGGCCACCAAGGTCATCAATGATCTCTGCCAGAGCATCAAACTTGACAGTTGCATAGTCTGTAATATTCAGGTCAAGGTTTGTGTTGAGCATTGTGATCGCCTGTTCCGGACCGCCAAAAGCATAAGCTGCATTGGCCTTGGAGTAGGTATCATTTCCCAGATTCAGCAGTGTGTCACGATATATGGAAACCAGCTTGACTTCTTTTGTGTCGTTATTTACGCTGGCAATGATCATGGTATCACTGTTTTCGTTTCCTGAGAATTTCATATTCTTGCTTCGTGCATCAATACCAAACAGGGCATAGGTTGTATATCCTGACAGATTTGATGTCTCGGAATCGATAGAATCCTGAACTTCCTGGTTTACCTGAACTTTGTTTGTATCAAGCTTCTGGGTGTTTGTCTTGTCCATTCTGGACATCAGCTGTCCATATACGGCAAACCCTGCCAGAAACACAAGAAGAACAATGATCTCAACAGCAAAAAGAATCTTTTTGGTTTTGCCGCCTTTTTTCTTGTTTCGTGCCATCTTTTCTCTCCTTATCTTTAATAAGCGTTTTTATTTATGAACCCTTTGAAAAAGGTCAGAAACAAAATTTTTATGTCAAATCCAATCGACCAGTTCTCAATATAATACAGGTCACAGTCTATACGTTTCCTGATGGAAGTATCTCCACGGTATCCGTTTACCTGTGCCCAGCCTGTGAGTCCCGGACGTACCTGATGTTTGACCATGTATCTCGGAATTTCTTCCCTGAACTTCTCTACAAAGAATGGCCTCTCAGGTCTGGGACCTACCAGACTCATATCGCCTCTCAGAATGTTAAAAAGCTGCGGAAGTTCATCAATACTCGTACGTCTCATGAATTTGCCGATTCTGGTCACTCTCGGATCGTTTTTTACTGTCCATGCCTTTTTTTCTTCTGCTTCCGGCTGTATCTCCATGGAGCGGAATTTATACATCCGGAATGTCTTATTATGAAGACCGACCCTCTCCTGCTTATATATCAGCGGTCCCGGAGAAGTCAGTTTAATAAGTATACACATAAGAAGCATTATCGGTGACGAAACAATGATCGCCACAATGGAACCAACAATATCCATCACCCTCTTCACCATGGCATTGAAGGTATTACTCAGCGGAACATACCGGATATTGATCACCGGAAGTCCGAGAATGTCTTCTGTGTATGGTTTCGTAGGAATGATCTTGTTATAATCCGGAATAAACTTGGTATGTACTCCGGACTTCTCGCACATGGCAACAATTTCTTCCAGACGATAGTATTCACTTAATCCCAATGTAATTGCAATCTCATCCAGTCTGTTGGCAGGAAGAATTACCGTAAGATTGGCAATCCGCCCGATTACCTTTATGCCGTTGTATACAGTCCCTGCAGGAACATTGTCATCCAGAATTCCTCTTACAACATATCCCCACTGAGGATTCTGCTGAATTCTGTCGATATATTCTTCCGCAGCGCGGCTGTATCCGACCAAGATCATCTGTTTCTGATTCATTCCGCGTTTTCGCATGTTACGGAGTGTGGAATACTCAAACAGACGTACCAGCCATTCTACTATTATGTTGACTACACAGAATATATATACAGTAAGACGTGAAAAATCCGACTCTTCCATCATATATAAACTGAAAACGATCAGCAGAAGCCCAAGAATATTGGCCTTGATGATATTTGCCAGCACAAGTCTGCGCCCCTGCATATGCAGCGGCTCATATAAGGTAAATGCCTGATACAGAAGCAGATAACCCGGTATGATAAACACCAGGGCAAACATATACTGCTCAAATGTCAGCGCACGGACAGCCGAATAGGCAAAAGGCCCGATAAAACGGATCATCCATGACAGCACATAACATCCGGCAATCACAACTGCATCGACCAGCATCTGGAGACGACTGAAATTCTTCTGATTATCCTGAATCAATCTCTGCCACCTCTATCCATTTCAATTGAATGTTTTTATCTTATAATAGTTATTCTTTAAAATCAATAATATCTTGGCTATTATTTTATTAAATTTCTATAGCCCGCTGTAATCTGTTATTTACGATGTAAAGCGTCTGACCAAATTTATCCAGAGTTCCAGCTGAATTTTGAAATAATTCGGCAGATTACAAAAAGAAAACGGAACTTTTCTGTCTTTTTTGCTTATTGAGAAACCATTTTTGATTCCTGCCAGATATTCCTTTCCCATGCCTTTTATGGAAAAGAAAATGATCTTTGTGCCAAAGCCCACCAGCAGAAACGGCAGGTTCAGGACGATCTGCAGAAATGGCATATTTTTGTAGATCAGATAAATATTATTTCTGGAAGAATATCTGGTCTTGAACTGATTGTATCTGGATCCGCTGGTACCGCTTCCTACGTGGTAAACCACAGCTTTCGGAGCATACCAGTTTTCATATCCGTGAATCCTCGCCCGATAGCCTATATCCATATCTTCCAGATAGGCAAAATGTTCTTCATCAAAATACCCTATCCTGTCGAGGATTTTTTTGCTGTAGATTGCAGCACCTGCACATGCAGAAAAAATCTTCTCTTCTTTATCATAGATACGGATATCCTTCCCCTTGCCTCTTGCAAAAGACCAGCCAAGTGCACAGTAGTAATCCCCTGCATCGTCCAGCCTGTCTCTGTCATGATACTGCACCATTCTGGCACCACAGGAAAAAGCATTTTTATGGCGCTTTATGGAGACAAGCATCTGCTCCACAAAATCATCTTTTACTTCTGTATCGTTATTCAAAAGCAGGACATAAGGAGCTTTGGAAGCACGGATCCCTTCATTGACTGCCCGGCTGAATCCGTAATTTTCGGAAAGCTCTATGATATGTACCCACGGATAATTGGCGGATACAAATGAACAGCTTCCATCTGATGAACCGTTATCCACAAAAATAACTTCAAAATTATTTACAGTCTGCCCTTCCAGACTTCCAAGCACACTGTCCAGAAACGCAATTCCGTTATAATTCGGTATAACCACCGATACTTCCATCTGTTCCTCCTATTTACTGCTCTTTTTTTCCATTCCCGGAAGCGGACGCAGGGAATAGTTCCATTTTGTCAGGGAAAGATTTTTGTTGTAATATGGATCTCCCTTTTTCAGGATATCGATCCACTGACAGCGGATATATTCAATTTCCTCCTGAAAACGGCGGACTTTTGCCTGACTGTCCTCTGCCCCTCTTGTCTTCGATTCCATATGATAAAGCTGCACATATGGATCATAAACAATAAGTTTATTATTTCTGCGTACTTTCAGGCAGAGATCCACATCATTAAAAGCTACGGAAAGTTTCTCTGTAAAACCGCCTGCCTCCTCAAAGGCCTGACGTTTCATCATCATACATGCTGCTGTCACCGCACTCATATCCTGCATGATCGATGCCTTATGAAGATAGCCTGTTCTGTTCGCAGGCATATCTACAAACATATGTCCTGCAATTCCGCCTATTCCGATCACGCATCCGGCATGCTGGATAGTATTGTCCGGATACAGAAGCTTCACACCGACTGCTCCGACTTCTTTACGTTCACACACACCAAGCATCTCCCGAAGCCAGCCTTTTGTGATCACGGTCACATCATTGTTCAGGAAAAGGAGATATTCACCTTTTGCATGTCTGACCGCAAAATTATTGATCGCAGAATAGTTAAACTCTCTTTCCCAGGTGATGACTGTGATCCGCGGGTCTTCGGAAAGTTCTTTATAGTATTTAAATATCTCTTCCGAAGTACTGTTATTCTCAACGATCAGAATCTCATAATTTGTGTATTCTGTCTTCTCCCGTATGGACTCTATACATGCTTTGAGTGACTCTTTTTCATCTTTGTTTGGTATGATAATGGAAACCAGCGGCTCTCCCTGCACCGGATATTTTACCCTGAAAAATCCAAGATCCGGTGTATGGCTTACTTCTCCCTGTATTCCCATTCGTTCAAGGTGAGCCTCGATGGCTCTTTTTCCGGCATCAAATGCATACATTTTACTTGCCGGATTGTCTGCTGTAGACGCCTTATGTGTTCTCCAGTGATAAACGATCTCCGAAACGTGTCCTACATTCTGTGCCTTTTCCACACAGCGGAAAATAAAATCATGATCCTGTGCACCGTCAAATTCCTGACGGAATCCGCCCACTTCCTGTATGATCGTTCTGCTGACTACAAAGAAATGGCAGATGTAATTGTTGGAACGAAGAAGATCCAGATTGAAATCCGGCTTCAGATGCGGCTGATAATGTTCGCTCAGATCAGTCGTCACCTTGTCTTCATCCGTATAAACAGCCTCCAGTGAACGGTCCTTTTCCAGTGCAAGAGCTATCTCATACAATGCATTCGGAGCCAGAAGATCATCATGATCCAGCAGGCCCACGAATTCACCCTCTGCCATCTCAAGTGCTGCATTGGTATTTCCTGCAATCCCAAGATTCTCACCAAGATCTCTGAAGCGGACTCTTTTGTCCATTGCCGCATACTCTTTCAGCACTTTCAGCATGGTTTCGTCTTCAGGGCTTCCGTTTGCAATACAGAGTTCCCAGTTTCTATACGTCTGTGCCAGAAGGGAATCGATCATTTCCCTTAAAAATTTCTCAGGCGTATGATACGCAGGTACTGCAACACTGATCAGTGGTTCATATAAAAACCTGCGATGTCTCTGCTGGTCCAGCTGTTTTTCATCCGGAATATATGCCTCATACCATGGTCCATATGGAACTTCTTCCGGTTCAAACCGCTCATGAAGACGGATCCAGAATTCTTTTGGTCCATAATGTTTCAGATAACGAAGGCCTTTTTTGATCGTGTACGGTTTCAGTTTTTTTAGCATTCTGCCCCACTGAATCCGCCCCACTGTACTATCTTTTTTACTCATATATTTTCAATGCCTCAGATTTCATCTGTTATGTCTATAGCTTTATTTTTACCCATAATTAATTTTATTTTACCATTTCGGGGTATTTTTTGCAAGCACCTTGAAATATAAGCGGAAATGGATTGAATTATATACAAAAATAGGCTATTATGAAAAGGATTGAACATAACAAATATTACACAGAAACAGGAGCATAAATTAATGAAAATAAAAAAACTTTCCAGCTGTCTCCTTGCTCTGGGACTTTCTTTTTCCCTGCTGTTTCAGACGCCTGTCATGGCTGCTGAAGAAACTGCTTCGGGAATAACCACCAACAATATTTCCGGCTGGCCCCAGGGAGCGGATATCACTTCGACCGCTGCAGTAGTTATAGAAGATTCCACCAACACCACTTTATATGCCAAAAATGCCGATCAGGTGCTTTATCCGGGTGCTGCTGTCAAAGTCATGACAACACTTCTTGCCCTTGAAAAAACGCAGCTCACAGATCAGGTGACCATGACAGCTACCGGTGTATCCGGTGTCACAGACGGCGGTGCAAATATTTCCGCACAGCTTGATGAGGTATTTACCATTGAACAGTGTCTGTATGCGATCATGCTCGCCTCAGCCAACGATATTGCTCTTCAGGTTGCAGAACACATCGGAGGATCTGTTGACGGTTTTGTACAGATGATAAACAGTCGTGCTGCAGAGCTTGGCTGTACCAATACGCTTTTCACCAATCCTACCGGTCTTCCTGATGAAAACCAGCATACAACAGCCCATGACATGGCGCTGATCATGAAAGCAGCCATCGATAATGACTCTTTCCGTACGATCGCAGCTACCGGTTCCTACACAATCCCGGCAACTAACGTATCCGGCGGTGACCGTGTCCTTACCAATAACTTTTCCATGATGAATGCCACCAACGCAGCCTATTATCAGTACTGTCTCGGTGGAAAAGAAGGCTACACAGAAGCTTCCCAGAGTACCCTTGTATGTGCGGCACAGAAAGACAATGTCACACTGATCGCAGTTGTACTTCAGGGTGCTTCCGGCACAACAGCCACAGAAGCTGCCAGTCTTCTCAATTACGGATTTGACAATTTCCAGATGCTTTCCCTTGGAGACAATGATTTCAATATGATCTCCGGTGGAAATGTATATGTACCTGCCGGTGCCACTGCTGACAGCCTGACTACTCAGGACGGAGAAGTTTCGGACGGTCAGTATAACCGTCAGTATTTCTTCAGTGACACACCTGTCGGAACTGCTGTCATGGCAGCCACACAGGAACAGGACACTACCCTTACTGATGATGGCCAGAAAAACATGAGCGCAGCTCAGACTTATTCTTCCAACCGGACTGACGTTCCTTATTTCGTGATCGGTGGTGTGGGAATCCTGCTTCTTCTGCTGATCCTGCTCCGTATCATTAAAGTTGCAAAATCCTGATATATCTTAATATACAACGTACAAACAGCCCTGATCATAATCCTGATCAGGGCTGTTTGTGTTTTATATCTATTCTCTTTATTTCATCATGAACCTCTTATAAATGCTCTTATACTGAATGGAACGTCTCTGTATTCCGGCCATATCACACCGAAGAACACAAACAGAGCAAGCAGTATCAGTGCAATACATATCACTGCGTAAATACCTTTCCGCACACTTTCTTTCTTAATCTGTACATCAAAAAGATTTCCGTATCCCATCACCATGAAATATGTCATCGGTACCATCATCGGCAGGCTGTAACGGCCCTGTGGCTGATAATCTGATGCATAGGAGTAATATGCATTAAGGATATTCGGGATGATCATGCAGATCAGCATACACCAGTTAAACAGTCCTTTTACACTCCACCGTTTCTTGATTCTGAGTGCAAAAGTCTTCACAGGATGAAGAAAGATCAGCAGGAATCCCACTTTAATAAAGTCCATGTAATTATTGATAAGCCACTTCGGCATAAATACGTCCATCATGCCAAACCGGCCCACAAAGCTTTCGCTTACCAGTTCCACCCAGGAAAATCCCTCGGATTTCGGATAGCCCATATTCAGCATATCCAGGAATGAATATCCTGCCATCTGAGGTGTTGTCTTGTTTGAAGGTTTGTAACTCTCTTTTGCATATTTTTCCGCACACGCAGAGGATGCGTTCATACCAAGGAAATCTCCATCATATAGAATGGCATTTCTCACAAACCACCAGCCTGCAAGTGCAAGAACGATCACACAGACAAGAACACCTTTTTTCACAAAATCACCGTAGCTGTTTTTTTCCTTTGCCTCCCTCCAGAGCGTCACTCCAAAGAAGATAATGCTGCAGAGGATAAATCCGTAGGCATTGTAATACGAAAGTGCGCAAACTGTTACGCCAAGTGCCAGCACGATACAGTTACGGTAAGTCCAGCCTTCACTGAGATAACATACCCAGGCATAGGCGATCAGTGCCGTGGAAAAAACTGCCAGTGCATCACAGTTTACATAAGTAAATACAAACAGAGATCCGGGCATCAGGCTGACAAAAGCCGTGAACACCCAGGCTTTTCTCCTGTCAAACAGTCTTTTTCCCATGTTCAGTACCAGATATGCTGTACCAAGTCCCAGAAGGACATTTACAAATCTGGCAGCCATAAGAAGCGCAAAAGGTGCTGTGCTGATAAAGCTTACCAGCTTCATAAACACTGCTGCCGCCATATAGTCCAGAATCGGCTGAAATGCATAGGAAATTCCCCACACCGGATTTCGCACAGCAGGATCATCTCCTACAGGAAGCGCACCATTCTGATAAATATAATCAGCAATCTGATAACGCATCTGTTCATCAGGAGCTGCTCCCATAGGCTGAACTCTTGCCCACATCAGATAAAAGATCAGAAGAAAGGCAAAGAACAGAATTTCCACCAGGGTCTCTGTCTGAAATTTTTTCTGTTTTTTCAATATACTTTCCTCCTAAATCCTTCTCAGAGAGAAATCCTGACTCTTCAGCGTAAGGTTCGGATTATAGTATGGATCGCCGTCACGCATGATATCCGGCCATCTTCTCTCAAAAATCTGCATTTCTTTATTAAATCGTGCCACTTTTTCGGGTGTGTCCTCAAGACCTCTGGACTTGGATTCGTAGTGATAAAGTTCTGCATACGGATTATATACGATCAGATATCCTGCCTGACGGAGTTTCATACAGAAATCAATATCATTGAAGGCAACTGCAAGTTCCTCTGTAAGGCCTCCCACCTCATCAAATGCAGATTTTTTCACAAGCATACATGCAGCTGTTACTGCACTGTAATCCTGTGCACAGATAATTCTGTGGCAGTACCCTGTTGTTCCTCTTGGCTGAAGCACGAAACAGTGGCCTGCAATACCACCGAAACCGATAACAACACCTGCATGCTGGATCGTATCATCTTCATAATACATACGTGCGCCGACTGCACCCACATCATTTCGCATACAGTAACCAAGGAGCTGTTCCAGGCAGTCCTCGTTTATGATCTCTGTATCATTGTTCAGAAGAAGGATATATTCGCCCTTTGCAAAAGAAACTCCGTAATTGTTGATTGCAGAATAATTGAATTCCCTGTCCCAGTAAACAATATGTGCTTTCGGGTTCTGCGCTTCCAGTTCTTTGTAATACTGGAATGTTTTTTCATCTGTACTGTTATTTTCAACAATAATGTACTCATAATTCTTATAAATAGATTTCTGATCAATAGAATCCATGCATCTTTTCAGGTCATCAATATGATCCTTGTTTGGGATAATAATGGAGATCAGAGGATCATGGTCTCTTATAAATCTGGTCCTGTAGAGTCCCAGGAATTCCCCCTGCAGAACTTCCGCATTAATTCCGGTTCTCCGGTAATGCTCTTCGATGGCACGCTTGCCTGCCTCGAAAGCATAGGTCTTGCTTTCCGGATTTTCTGCTGTGGAATCCTCATGGCATCTCCAGTGATAAAGGATCTTCGTTATATGATAAATCTCAGAAGGATCCACTGCTTCCACACAACGGAAAATAAAATCATAATCCTGTGCTCCATCAAACTCGCTGCGGAATACACCTACTTTGTCAATGATTTCTCTCTTCACAACAAAAAGATGACAGATATAATTTACCGTACACAGAAGATCCGGGTTGTAGTCCGGTTTGAAATGCGGCTGAAAGAACTTGTGTCCATCCATGGACATTTTGTCTTCATCTGAATACAGAAGACGGATGTCCCGGTTTTTGTTCAGCGCCTTTACACACTCAAAAAGGGCATGTGGTGTCAGTTCATCATCATGATCTGCAAAAGCAATATAATCACCTGTTGCAATCTCAATCCCTGCATTTGTATTTTCGGAAATCTGAAGCTGCTTCTCATTATATACGACACGGATTCTTTCATCTTCTGCTTCCAGCTTCTTAAGGAAAGAAGTCAGTGGTGAGTTTTCTCCACTGCCGTCAGAAAGACAGAGTTCCCAGTTCGGATATGTCTGTTCTTTAACTGTATCTACAAGCTGACGGAGATATTTCTCCGGAGTCTTATACAACGGAACTACGATGGAAATCTTTGGCTGATACTCAAATTTTTCTCTTCTCTGTCTCTCCAGCTCTTTACTTCCCGGAAGATGGCGGACGATCCACTTCTGATACGGAATTTCCCTTGTTGAGGCTGTTTTTACCTTGGATACCATTTTATCCACAAGAGCCGCACTTCCCTGATTTTTCCAGTATTTCAGACCCTTTTTTGCATATTTTTCTATTTTTTTGCTCAGTACTACCGCTCTCTGCAGATGAACGATATGGACTGATTTTGTGTTTCCTGCATAAAAGACCATGTACAAGATTTTTCCCTTAAGATTCGTCAGTTCCACAAAAAATCCTGATTTATCCTTATTGTCCATCTCCTCATAAAGCTGTTCCACATCCACTCGCTCTGTCCGGAGAATCTCCGCCTGGATCTTATTCTTGTTTTCATCAAAGATCTGAATTCGTACAGGCTCTTTTGCCACAGCCCAGCCACGGATTCTCAAAAAGCCCTGCTGCACTTTTTCCTCTTCAATATAGAACTGCGGTTTTCCTCTTCGTTTCTCCAGATCTTTTATGGATACTGTAAACCAGCTGATGGTTTTATCCGGCATATCTGCATAAACAGTAAGCTTATGATAACCTTCCAGTGATTCCGGAAGAGTCACTGTTGCAGTGATCCTCTCTCCCCTCATCAGATCCGGATCTTTGAATCTTTCCAGGGCGCTTACTACTTCCAGACGCTGGATTGCGGTCTTAACTTCAGAACCGTCCAGGCAGGCACGCATTTTTGCTTCTTTTGGCCAGGTTCCCTGGAGAATATAGCAACAGGAATCATTCAGATGAAACCTGTCTTTTGTCACTTCAAAAACTTCTCGAGCCATATAATAAACCTCATTTCTCATCTTCTCTCAGGGAACAGTCCCCTTCTGTCACAGAAAGATTCGGGTTGTAATAGGGATCTCCCTTGGCCAGCTGTTCTGACCATTTTTCTTCAAACCGTTTCACTTCTTTATCGAACCGGAACTGTTTTTCCGGCGTGTCCTCAAGCCCTCTGGACTTGGATTCATAATGATAAAGTTCTGCATACGGTGTAAAAACAACTTTTTTGCCGGCAGCACGGAACTTCATACAGAGGTCAATATCGTTAAATGCCACACAGAATGTCTCGTCAAAACCTCCGACTGCATGAAAATCTTCTGCCCTGGCCATCATACAGGCGGCTGTTACTGCACTGATCTCCTGTACACTGATCATTCTTCCGAAATATCCCGGATCATCGCCCGACGCCCGGCACATAATATGGCCTGCAATACCGCCAAGCCCCAGAACAACACCTGCATGCTGAATGGTATCGTCCGGATAATAAAGTTTCGCCCCCACACATGCCACATCTTTCTGCTGGCAGATCTGAAGCATCTCTTCTATCCAGCGCGGTGTGAGAATTTCCACATCATTATTCAGAAACAGAAGATACTCTCCCCTGGCCTCTGCTGCGGCAAAATTATTAATGGCAGAATAATTGAATTCTTTTTCCCAGGTCAGTACCCTTACCTTCGGATACCGCTCCGGCAGTTTTTTATAGTATTCAAAAGTTTCCGGTTTTTCACTGTTATTTTCCACGATCAGTACTTCGTAATTCTTATAAGTACTCTTCTTTGCCATGGAAAACAGGCATAGTTCCAGATCCTCTGTATGGTCTTTGTTCGGAATAATGACTGTAACCAGAGGATTATCCTGGATCTTCACATAACTCCTGTACCATCCCGGACGCTCCGTCATTTCCACAGAGGTTTCTATACCCATTCGCTGGTAGTGCTCTTTTACTGCTCGCTTACCAGCTTCATATGCATAATCCTTGCTGGAAGGATCAGCAGCGGTAGAATCCATGTGACATCTCCAGTGATACAGTACCTTCGGAATATGTACCACCTGATCTGCCTGTTCACAGCAGCGGAAAATAAAATCATAATCCTGTGCTCCGTCAAATTCCGGCCGCAAAAGTCCCACTTTGTCTGTGAGGCTTTTTTTCACCACCAAAATATGACAGATATAATTATTATCTCTCAGGCGGAACAGATTAAAATCAGATTTGAAATGTGGATCAAAATAATGCTGTCCATCCATGCTGACTTTATCTTCATCTGTATAAAGTACATCAGGTTCATGGTTTTCGTTGATGGCTTTTACAATCTCATAAAGTGCATCAGGTTCCAACGTATCATCATGGTCACAGAGCATCAGGTATTCTCCGTCAGCAAGGGCAATAGCGCCATTCGTATTCGTGGAAATCCCGCCATTTTGTTCCAGGTGGTGATACACCAGACGACTTTCTTTTCCATAATGTTTATGCAAAAATTCCCCTGCCCTGTTATCCGGGCTTCCGTCTGCCAGGCAGAGCTGCCAGTTGGAATAACTCTGCGCCTTTACAGACTCTACCAGTTCTTTGAGATAAGGAAGTGGTGTACAGTAAAGCGGTACAACAATACTAATCTTTGGTTTCTGTTCGAAAGAAGTTCTTTTCTGTTTCCTCAGCTCGCGTTTATCCGCTCTGTGGCGGTCAAACCACTGCTCATAACCTTCTTCTTTCTGAGGTTCTTTTTTGAACAGACGCTCAAAAAAACCTTTTGGTTTATTCTGCTTTTTCAGTTCCTGTATATCAATATCCCAGGTTTTGGTAACGGAATCTCCGCAGAAATGAAGAATGATCTTTTTGCCCGGTATTTCGGGAAGTGCTGCTGAAATACGGAAACCAATCTCCTGTTTCCTGTATATGTCATCCAGTCCGCGGCGTTCCACCACATCAGGTCTTCTGCCTCTCTGGATCCTGCAGTCAAGAAGTTCTGTGTCTTCTTTGTGAACAGTCACCTCGACAGATCCTCTCTGGTCAACAGCCCAGCCCTGGATCTCAAGCATAGTATCATAAAGGACTTCCACCCTGTCCAGATGAAATTCCACAAGATTTTCCTTGATCAGTTCGTCCAGTTCATCTGCGCTGATCTCCCAGATACAGATTCTTTCTTCTCCGTCTTTAAGAAAAAGTTCAAGACTCTGATATTTTTCACCCAGTTTCAAAGCCTCCGGAATTCTGACTGTAAATCCGGGCAGTATGCTGCCAAAATCAATTCCAAGTGCCTGCGCAACATCCGGTCTTTCACAGAGTTCCACCTGCGGAAGCTCAATTCTGTCATACCCGTCTCCGATAAGCTCAAACTGGCACTGTTTTTTCTCCGGATGAGAATACCAGCCCACAAGACTCAGTATATGTCCATGTCTGTCATCATATCTTTCTTCATCTATACTGAAGCTAAGTTCTTCCATAATTTTCCTCTATTTATGTTTAATGCTCCGATACAGCTTCCAGACTTTTGTGTTTTCCATTTCACTGATCTGGCGGTTCAGTCTCTGAATCTCCTGATCTTTTTCGGAAGACACTCTGGAAAATCCTTTCCAGAATTCGTCTCTTGCCTCTGTTTCTTTCATTACATCAATACTGATCTGAAGTTTTCCATGGTTTCCCTGAATATCTCCGAGAATAAACTGCGGATCTCCTGCTCCGAAATAATATCTGCCTTCTCCAAGCGGAAATCCGTTGGAAATAAACTCAGGCTCAGTTCCATCTTCAAATCTTAATTCTCTGATGATCAGGCCGCCTGCTGCCTCACCCGGATCCAGTCGGAGTCTTCTGACACCTTCCGGCACAGAAATTTCCATCTCAACCCCCTGACGTCCCATTGGATAGACTGCAGAGTCTTTTTCCTGAAAATCACTGCCTCTGTCATAGAATACCTGAAGTTTACGTTCAGCTCCTGCAATACGCAACTGTTCATAATAACTCAGCACATCTACTTTTCCCGGTGAAACCTCCTCATACATGGCAAGAAGCGGAATATGGCTTCCCTGCATGTAAGTCTGGAAATTGCGTTCCATCTGTGCATATATCTGCTGCTCTTTTTCTGTAATTCCTGCTTTTCCATAGAAATCCAGATCTTTCAGCATGCGGCGCTTGCCATCACTTTCCAGATAATAATGGATCACTCTGTAAAGAATAAAACCTGCCGGTACAGGAAAGCGAAATGTCCATTCATAATCGATCACAGATTCTCTGCTCTGACCTATCAGAATATTGGCAGGAACAAGATCTATGTTTGACATGCCACTGCACCGAAGTCCCTCCTGCAATTCCACATCTCCGAATACTTTAATAAATTCCGGTGTTTTATGGAAATTTTCTGTATTGTGTATATTTTTTATTTTTTTAAGATAAACAAAGAATTTTTCTTCAAGTTCTTTAACTCTGCCTTCTTCAAGGAGTTTGTCCAGATATTCTTCCAGAGTCATTCCCTGAATAAATTCCAGCCTGACACCATCTCCGTCTGAAGTGCAGTGGTTCAGTTCCAGCCCTTCTTTTCCATATAGAGTCATAAGCTCCCTGTAAATATTTTCAATATTATTCACATGAGCTGCAGCTCTTTCATCTGCCGGAAGCTTCCGGACATATTTCTGATTCTTTTCGTGACAGATATCTGTTCTGAGTGCAAACGCTGCATCTCTTTCGTTAGAAAACTTCACATAATCCGTTTCCGGTGTGATCTCGTCTTTTCCTATCAGAAGAAGGAAAGAGTTCGCAAACTGAGGATACAGATCATTATCAAGAAGTGTATCATACACTGGCGACTCCTGAAAGAGCTGCAGGCGCAGGCGGTCATAATTAGTCTCCACTCTGTTCAGTTCACCCTTCGCAGGAAGTCTCCTGTCTGAATAAATTGTCATCGGAAGCTTGTAATCTGGGAAAGGATAATACCAGGAAGCCTTAAGGTCTCCTGCCTCTTTCAGGATCTTTCCGAATTCTTTTTTTGTAAAAGTCTTAACTCCGCTGGATGTCGGATAACCTTCCAGTCCCTCAAACAGTGTGCCGAAATGATCTTCTGTACACCCTGCCCAGTATTTCAGTCCCATACGGTTCTCAATCGCAAGTACGATCTTTCCATCTGGTTTCAGATGTTTTGAAATAATTTTCAGAAAATCCACATAAGGAGTTTTGCTCTGTATATAGGCTTCTGCATATTCAAAAACACCGATCAGTGTAATATAATCATATTTTTCTGTAAGACGCTTCTCGATATCCTGGAAATTTCCCATAAGTATCTGAAGATTTTCATAATCACGGTGTCTCCAGGCATTGATCTCGCTGCGCTTCTTTGACAGTTCAATACAGGTAACATTCTTCACTTTTTTGCAGAGTGCCCCTGTAACAGCACCGCAGCCTGAGCCAACCTCAAGAACATTTTCTTCTCCCGTAAAAGGAATCCAGCTCAGGATATTTTCTCTGATGTGTGAAAAATGATACAGGATCGGCCAGCTTTTACGCTCTGCGATCACCTGGTTCCATTCCTGCTCTGTATAATTCCTGGCGATCTCAAGCATCTCATCCTCGATCGCTCCGTCTGTGTATAAATCTTTTCCCGGATAATTCGTGTCATCCAGAGAAACCTGCCCAATTTTTTCTATCATTCTTCTTCTCCACAGTGGATCTCCACTTTTGAATTCATATCATAAAAACCAACAGTATTTTTATTGGATACAACAGTGATATTGCAGGCATCATACAATCTGTGAAAAACAGTAAAATCTCCATCTTTGTATCCTGTGCATCCGAAAGAAAGAAGATATTCTCCTCCCTGAAGATACATATCCTGCGTAAAGGTCACGGTACATACATCGCCTTCACCGGAATGCTCTACATGCATTTTCTCAAACATGGTGTTTGTTCCTGTAATCTCCGTTCCCTTAATATCCTTAAATGTATACGCCATAATAGGTTCCTGAATGGCTTCATGAAAAACGACCCTCATCTTGATCTGGAATGAACTGCCTTTCTCGATGGTATTTGTGTAACGGCCTTTTTCATCTACAACTGCAAAATCCGTGATCTCTGCAAGTTTGCTTCCATACTCAAGCATATTTGGATTGATCTGGAACTTTTCGTTCCAGTTTTCACGGTCCGGATCTTTTTTCTCTTCTGCTTTCGTCGGATCCTGGCCTACCAGAAGCTGCTTATACATATCCACCATCTGCTTCGGGGAACCTTCCTGGAGCTTCACACCCTTATTCAGAAGTATTACCCTGTCACAGTATCTGGAAATACTGCTGAGGTCATGACTTACAAAAAGAATCGTACGTCCCATTTTCTTAAATTCTTCAAACTTGCGGTAGCATTTTGCCTGAAAAAATACATCACCTACAGATAAGGCCTCATCTACGATCAGTATTTCCGGATCAATATTAATGGCTACAGCAAAAGCCAGACGGACAAACATACCACTGGAATATGCTTTGACCGGCTGATGTACAAAATCTCCGATATCGGCAAAATCCAGGATATCCTGCAGCCTGGCATCAATCTCCTCTCTGGAAAATCCCATCATGGTGCCGTTCAGATATACATTTTCGATACCTGTGTACTCCATGTTAAAACCGGCTCCCAGTTCCAGAAGCGCAGAAATCCTTCCATCTACAACTACCTCACCTCCTGTAGGATTCAGTACGCCTGTAATGATCTTCAGGATAGTGGATTTACCGGAACCGTTTGTGCCGATGATTCCCACTGTCTCGCCTCTTTTGACATCGAAGCTCACATCATGCAGGGCATAGTGCTCCCTGACAGGTACTTTGAAGCCAAGAGCTTCTTTCAGTCTGTCCGAAGGTTTGTTATACAGTTTATACATCTTGTTCAGATTTTTTACCTGAATTGCAAATTCACTCATTTTCGTCTCCTTCTACAGCACATCTGCAAAATGCACCTGAAGTTTTTTAAACAGTTTTGTTCCCAGGATAAATACAACGATTGTAAATACCCAGAAATACAAGGTGAGAACAGGGTGTTCCCAAATACCAACTTTATTGATCAGAGAATCTCTGTATCCCTGCACAATATAAAACACAGGGTTCAGTTTCAGAAGATTCCGGAGCATCGCGTTCAGATGCAGATCATTGAAATCCCACATGATCGGTGTTACCCACACCCCAACCTGAAGCATGATATTGATGATCTGGCTGAGGTCACGGAAAAATACAACCGCAGCACTTGTCATGTAGGTAACTGCCAGAATCAGCGCAAAAATACAGAAGCTGTAATAAATCAGCTGCAATGCATACAGACTCGGCGGATATCCCATGAATGTATAGATCACCAGTATGATAACGACAAAAAAGCAATGTACAAACACTGCTGAAAACACCTTAACTACAGGAAGAATCCTGATATTAAAGACTACTTTTTTGACCAGATAATTGTATTCCAGAAGTGCACTGGTCCCTCCTGTAAGTCCCTCCTGTATGAAAAACCACGGGATCAGACCTGCGATCAGCCAGAGTACAAAAGGAACTCCCTTATCACTGCCGCTGCGAAGAGCCAGTCCAAAAACAAACCAGTATACGCAGATTGTTACGATCGGCTGGATAAACGCCCATACTGTTCCGAAATATGAACCGGCATATTTTGTTTTAAAATCATTTTTGGCCAGTGAAAATACCAGTTTCCGGTTCCGGTATATTTCCACAGGCAGACTTGCCTCTTTTTTCAATCTTTTTTACTCCTGTTTAACTATTTGTTTTCTTTTCTGTGAAGTGCGAACAGAAGGATCAGAAGAAGAACGATCATGCCGCCCAGAATTCCAAGCAGTATCTTTGATGTCTGCGAAAGATCAGAGAAAAAGTTTCCTGTTTTCTCTGTCTCCTTCTCTGTTTCTTCTGCTTCCTGCCCTGCTGTCTCCTGATCAGAAATTTCTTCTCCGGATGCCTCAGCTGTCTGTGCGTCTGTTTCTGTATCTGCTGTTTCTGCCGGTGCTTCTGTCGGTTCCGGTGTTGCCACTGCAACCGGCACATATCCTACAAACTGTCCGTTATAAGAATAGCTGTTCATATCTGTACCGTTTACATTCTGTGCTTCTGCCTGCAGATCATTTACTGTAGTGCCTTTTGGAACGGACAATAATGTTCCATTTACATTAATACTTTCAAAATTATCAAAAGCATAATCGAAAAGAGAAATACTGTCTTTACAGTTGATTCCCAGATCATCTGTCCTCATCGTTACGGCAATGTACGTGCGTCCGTCACGTTCTGCTGCAACAACAAGTGTATGCTTTGCATCGTTCGTGAATCCTGTCTTGCCGCCGATGCAGCTTTCATAGTACAGGCTGGACTCTTTTGCCATCATCGGCATATGCGTATGCATCTGTCTTGCAGCACTTAAATTTGTTGCCTTGATGGTGTAATCTGTTTTGCTGATCAGATTGCGGAATCTCTTACTCTTCAGTCCCTGCTGCATGATCTTTGCCATATCATGGGCTGTAGAGTAATGTTCCGGATCCGGAAGTCCGTTTGCATTTGTAAAATGCGTATTCGTGCATCCAAGCTCCTGTGCCCTCTGATTCATCATATTTACAAAATCTGCCTCAGAACCTCCTGTAGTCTCTGCGATCTGGGTGCAGACTTCATTGGCTGATTTTATATATGCTGCCTCCCAGCAGTCACGCATTGACATGACTTCTCCAAGCTGAGCTGCTATATTACTGCTGTCCCACTTCACGTCACGGATGCCGTTCTCCGTAAAAGTTACCTGATCCTTCGGAGAACTGTTTTCCATGGAAACAAGGATTGTCATAAGTTTTGTTGTGCTGGCAGGATAACGATAGTCATCCATACCTTTGTCATACAGAATCGCACCTGTTGAAGCGTTCATAAGAACGGCTGTCTCAGAAGTCACCGCCGGTGCCTGCGGCCAGTTCTGGATACTGTCTGTTGCTACGATTCCCATTGACCCGTTATTGATAGTCACTGCCTGTACTGTCACAGAAGACGCCAGGATACCTGCTGCAAGAAATGCAAAAGCCCGACATATTCTTTTTGTCATTCTCTTAACCTCCAAATTTATACTGCTGTTCACAGCAGCTTCTCAAATCCATTCCAGTCAAAACTCAAATTCATGGATCTTTTCGCTTATGTAATCCACATCAGACACGGAAAGATCATAAAACATCGGAAGTCTCAGAAGACGTTCGCTTTCTTTTGTTGTATATACATCCTCTCCGCTGAATCTGCCAAATTTCAGGCCTGCCGGAGAACTGTGAAGCGGCACATAATGGAATGCCGGACTGATTCCGTTTTCGCGGAGATATTTGATCAGTCTTGTTCTCACGGAAATATCTTTTACCTTTATATAGTACATATGTGCATTATGTGCACATCCTTCCGGTACAAATGGCCTCTCGATCTTTCCCTGTTTCTCAAGATCTTCCAGTCTTTCATGGTATCCGTCATAAACTTCATGACGTTTACGATTGATCTTGTCACATTCTTCCAGCTGCGCATAAAGATAAGCAGCATTCATCTCGCTTGGAAGGTAGGAAGATCCGTAATCGATCCAGCGGTATTTATCAATCTGTCCACGGAAAAACTTACTTCTGTCTGTGCCTTTTTCCCTCAGGATCTCTGCCTTTTCCTGATATTCATTTTTCTGGAATACAAGGGCTCCACCCTCACCCATAGTGAAATTCTTGGTCTCATGAAAGCTGTAACATCCAAAATCCCCGATTGTTCCCAGGGCAGTTCCATGATAATAAGCGTCCACACCCTGTGCAGCATCTTCCACAACTTTGAGGTTATATTTTCGTGCAATTTCCATAATACGATTCATTTCACAGGCAACACCTGCATAATGTACAGGCACGATTGCCCTTGTTTTATCCGTAATCGCAGCTTCAATCAACTCTTCATTGATATTCATCGTGTCCGGCCGGATATCCACAAATACGATCTTTGCCCCTCTGAGCACAAAGGCATCTGCTGTGGAAACAAAAGTATAAGACGGCATGATCACTTCATCTCCTGGCTGAATGTCGCAGAGAAAAGCAGCCATTTCAAGTGCATGTGTGCAGGAAGTTGTCAGAAATACCTGATTTACGTGAAATCTTTCTTTCATCCATCCGGAACACAGCTTTGTATATTTGCCGTCACCACAAAGCATCCCCTGTGCAACAGCATCCTGAATGTAGTTTAATTCATTTCCGACAAGTGCCGGTCTGTTAAAATCTATCATTTATCTCCTCTTACCTGTGAACATTTTATTTTGTCTTTAGTCAATCCACATTTTCTCATACCAGAGTTATAAATTCAATGGTAATTTTATATGATACCAGGGTTCCAGATTGTGAATCCTTATATAGAATAGTCCGGTATTTTATTTCTGTATACAATTTCCTGTCCTTCCGGATCTGTCACTGACATCTGTTCAAAAAACTTCTCAGTGATTCTGTCCAGTTCTTCCCGTGATTCTGCTTCTATATAATAGAGGGCAAGATACGGATTCGGTCCATAGGCAATAACATCTTCCCCTTCTTTATAGAAAATCCACGGTTTTACTACTGCCGCTTCTTCGGAAAGCCGGTACGCAGCTTCCTGATTCCGAATCGTTTTCAGCTGTCCGTGGAAATAAAGGACTGCGCCACATTTCTGCGGCCTGTGTATATCATGTGTTTTAAACATCTCTGAAACTTTTTTCTTATCATAAAGATAATTCAGTAAAAGCTCTTCTATATTAAAGCCATATACCATATCTGTCAGTTCATGTTCATAACCGAAAAATCTTCCTGCAATCTCGCATACCTGAATACCTTTCCCTGGTTTCCAGAAAAACTGCATGGAAAGAGCCCCTTCCTGCTGGCCGGTATAGCTAATATAGCTCTGCAGGAGATCTGCAGCTGATTTTTCTACATTATCCAAAAGTCTGGAAGGGTATACATTTCTGGTACTTTCCGGCAGCATTCCCTCTTCCATCTGAGTCTTCTCACGGTCGGCAACAGATATCACATTTACTTTGCCATCCTGCACCCAGGTCATCATATTGAATTCAAATCCATCATTATATTCTTCTATAAGTATCTCATCCAACCCTGTAAAATCAGCTGTCTGTAATGCTTTCAGAAGAAGTTCTTCTTTATTATGGATAATATAGATACCTCTGGAGCCATATTTGTCCATCGGTTTGCTGATAAGCGGATACTGCAGGTTCTCTGTAAGTCTCTGAAGTTCTCCGCTGTTTTTTTCCTTCAGGAATTTCACCGGTATTCTGGCAAATCCCGGGGAGGGCAGTCCCAGTCTGCCAAGAAGCTCCCTGCATGCAGATTTGTCTCTGTACCACTTAAGCTGTTCAGGTTTCAGATAACAGGGAATTCCTGCCTTATCTGCAATCTTTACCATGCATTCCAGCAGAAGATCCGAAAAAGATGTAATGATCCCGTCTACTTTTTCATCCTTGCAGAGCTTTGCAACAGCATCAATATCTGTTACTGGTATCACATAAGATGCATCTGCCAGTTCTCTTGCCGGACCATCCGGATAGCCGTCACAGACAATCGTATAATGCCCCTTTTCTTTTGACTTTTTTACAAGCTGGACAAATTCTCCCAGCGTACCGAGAATCAGTAATCTGTGTGTCATTCCACAGTTGCCTCCCATTCTTTTACAGATGCAGCAATATATCGCATTTCCTCACTTCCATATCTCTGGTCACAGGGCAGTGGAAGAATATCTGAAGCCCACCTGTACTCAAGACTGTCCGGTTTCTGTTCCTGCATAACATTTCTCCAGTATGTGGGGACAAATATCTTACGTGTTGCAAGCCATTTCCGCAGTTCCTGTCCTTTTTCATGGTAATATGGATAAACAAAAGGCCCTTCTGGTGTAACTTCAGTAAAAATATTATCGGAATTCAGTTCTTCTTTCAGAACCCTGTAGTTATTTTCTCTTTTCTTTTTGCCTGCTTTATAATCAATTCCCCTCAGCAGATTCTGTGTCAGGCGCGACATGAGGCGGATTTCCATACCTTCATACTGTGCTGCATTCTGAAGCATATCCTGATAATAAGTTCCTGCATTTTCTTCATATCTTCCAAGGATATGCCCCATACGTTTATTGGAACGATCCCTCGGTTTATCCATATCAAGCAATACATCTGTAGCAAGATATGCGCCGTCACTGACCCCCCAGAATTTACGACAGGAATACAGTGTATCCACATGTTCCAGCGGTCTCTGGAAAAAAGCATGTGTATGATCCACGATGATATTTCCGTATATTTTCTGATATTCCAGAATTTTATTATCTGTCAGCTGTCCGTAATAGTTTACAAGATAAAGGCATTCGTTTTTATTCAATGTTTTTTTTGGATAAAGAATGTCGAGATTTTCATCCAGATGATAAAATTCTGTTTCTATATGATTATTCTGACAGATTTCCACAACTGATTCGCAGAGAAAATACGGAAGAATGATCTTCTTATATTTTCTCTCTTTCAACAGCCAGAGAAGTGCTGTCCTGCCAAGGTTTACCTTATAAAGTTCCGGATAATATTCCTCCCCGGACATTTCTTCCAGTTCAAAATAGCCTCCGATTTCTTTCTGCATCAGTCTGTCTCCTCCCTGCGGATCACATAATGCGGTAATTTTTTTGCTTCATTAAGTATATTCATCAGATAAATTCCCATAATTCCTATAGACAGCAGGATAAGTCCGAAGAAAGCCAGCATAACAAGCATAAGAGAGGTCCACCCTTCTACGGAAATTCCAAAAAGGAAATATCTTACAAGGAAATAAACTGCCATTACCAGACTCACACAAAAACTTGCAATTCCGATGTTTCTTACCATAAGAAGTGGAAATGCAGTATGTGCGGTGATATCATAGATCAGATCTTTCATCAGTCTTTTAAAAGAATATCCGCTCTGGCCATAAGCTCTGGCAGCATGCTGTACAGGAACATTAATGATCCTGTTGGAACTGAGAACCAGAAGGTTTCCGATCTGCGGCAGATATGTATTGGTTTTTACCATGGCATCTACCAGGAAACGTCTGATCAGACGATAACTTGTAATCTGCAGATTCGGGTCTTTTCCAAGCATTTTGGAAGTCGCCCATACAGAAAATTTTGTTCCCAGTTTACGGATAAATCCATGTTTTCTGCCCTCATAGCTTGCAATAATGGCGTCCACATCATCTCTCTCCCGCATGGCATTTACCATCTTCGGAAGTTCTTCCGGCTGATGCTGAAGGTCATCATCCATGGTTACAACAAAATCGCCTCTTACATGTGCAAATCCACAGAGAAGCGCCGGATGCTGGCCGAAATTTCTTGCCATCTGTATAATGCGAACTCTTTTGTCTCTGTTTCGAAGCGATGTCATAACTTCAAAGGATTTATCCTTTGAGCCATCATCCACAAGAATCAGTTCAAAATCTTCTTTTATTGTCTCACGGAATACTTTTTCCAGGCGTGTATACAGTTCTTCCAGAGTGTGTTCAGAATTATATACAGGAACAACCACTGAATATAAACTCATATGTTTTCCTCTTTCTTCTGTTGCTTTTTATGGCAACTGTCTACTTTCTACTTTTAGCAATCATTTTAATCATATCATTTTCGATATATATTGTAAAGTAACTGTTGCATGTCTACATCCAATATCCGACAGGGCATTTTTCTATAAATATGATAAAAAGTATTTCCAAAGCCAGATTTTTGCAGTACAATAAAAGGCACACTGCTGAGAGTTGTTTCAACAGAACACTATATTTTAATCCGGAGGAATCATGAAAAAATTCAGAGATTATCTGCAGCTGCATTTGAACATCCTGCTTTTCTCCCTGACAAGTGTTTTTTCCAAGCTTGCTTCCATTCAATATAACAGACATGGATTAAAAGGGAGTCTTCTTTATGTTTTCCTTTTTCTGATGATTGCCAACTGCGGCATCTACGCCATTGCCTGGCAGCAGGTCATCAAGAAATTTTCTCTGTCCACCGCATATGCGAATAAGAGTGTTTATCTTCTCTGGTCGCAGATCTGGGCGGTAATAATTTTCCATGAACAGCTTTCTGTTCAGAATATCATCGGAATACTGGTGGTATTGTTTGGAGTCTGGACGGTGCAGCGCTATGAATAGAACGTTTATATTTATTATGCTGGGAGGTACTTTTTTCTCTGCTATCTCTCAGATCCTGCTGAAACAGAGTGCCAACAGGGAATATAAAAATCCCCTTCTGGAATATCTGAACTGGCGTGTGATCCTTGCCTATGTTCTTTTTTTCGGTATTCTTCTTCTGAACACATACTGCTACACAAAAGTAGACATGCGTTACGGCCCGGTCATTGATACGGCTGCTTATGTCTTTGTCCTGATACTTTCACGCCTGATACTGAAAGAAAAGATCACAAAAGGAAAGATCATCGGAAATCTGATCATTATTGCAGGAATTCTTATTTATACTTTATAATTTTATGCACAATAAAAGGGACAACGAAATTCGCTGTCCCTTTGCTTATGTGGTTAATTTATTATCTTACTGCCGGATCTGTCGGGTCGAAGTTTTTGCTTCCTCTCAGTGGAGTGAGTGGTTTTCTTCCAAGAGGTCCCTTGAAAGTTTCTTCTGACTGATATCCGCCATCAAAAATATAGATCTTGGATCCATTACAGTTATCCCATACCCATTTTGCATCTGCTACACAGCAACGGATACAGCCGTGAGAAGCAGGAGAACCAAGTCTCAGATATTCTCCAGCTGGCAGATTATAGCTGTTTGCAGCACTGCATGCTACGGAATGAACAAAAATTCCTCCAACTACATGAGTTCCGTACTGACCCCATGACGGTCCCATGAGAGCCTGCCATCTTCCTGCTCTTTCCAGAGTAAATGTGCCACTTTTTGTAAGATATGTAGGATTACCTACAGATACACGGATTGTCTTAACCGGATATTTCTTTGTGCTGTCTGTGTAAACAGTCATGACTCCGTTTGCTTTATCACATTCCAGATAATAGGAGGAACGTTTTCTGAATTCAGAACTTCTGTCGCTTACTCTGTATCCGTTCTTGTCAAATCTGTACTGTTTTCCTTCGATCCAGAGAGTTTTGTTCTTTGCATAAGTTCCTGTTGCAGGATCAATATATCTTACTTTGTTCTGCTTATCGTTCACGATTACCCAGCCTGTTGTATATCTACCGCGGCTGTCAAGGTATCCGCTGATACCGTTTCTGGTGATCTTGCAGTTTGTCTTTGCCTTGCAGTTATTAAAGTAGAACCAGTATTTAGTTTTATTGATCTTCAGGCGCTGCCATCCCTTGTATGCCAGATTACCTTTTCTCTTTGCGTAGTAATATTTTCCTTTGTATTTGATCCAGGTGGATTTGTATCTCTTACCTTTGTAAGCCTTTGTTGTACTTCTCTGGAAGAAGTAGTAAGAAGTGCCGACCTTGGTCACACCACTTGCCATACGTCCATCCGGAAGGAAGTACCTGTCACCGGCCCATGCATTCTGAAGATGGTTTCCGGATTTGTTGAAGTAGAACCATCCAACAAACTTACCATTTACGGTTACCTTCTGGAAACCTTTTTTCTCAACAACACGTCCGTATGTTTTACCGAAATAATAGTAACGATTGTTTGCTCCCGGAAGTTTCACCCATTTTTTCTTGTAGTTTGCACGATGTCCGTTTGCAAGGAAGTAATATCTGAATTTACCGCTCTTTACAAGCTGGTTCGCATAGGCAACACCGTTTTTGTTTGCCATGTATACGCCACCGTCAGCACCTTTGACCATCTTGCCATTGGTGATCAGATATCCATATGCATCGAGCAGATACAGACTGTTGCTGTTGGAAAGGAGCTTGTATGCACCGATTCCCATTTTCTTATATTTACCATCAGCCTGATAGTAACTCCACTGTGTTCTGGAATTTACTTTCATTCCATACCATGCGTTCTTCACCATCTTACCAGGAATGTCTCCTGCTCCTGATGAAGGACGGAACATATAGGTATTTCCGCTGATTGTTTTCTTGCCAACTACCGGAACTCCGTTGGACTGGAGATAATAACGGTTTCCGTTGATATCCTGGAAGCCTTCTTTCAGTGTAGTCTCTTTACCGTCGTTTCCGAAGTAATGGAAGGCATTACTCTCCCATACCCAGCCTGTCTGCATACGTCCGAGTGTGGAGTTGAATGGAGATTTTCTGCCGGACTGTACACTGTTTACACTTTTGGCTTCTGATTCAGGCATAAGGTAATAACCAACGTTATCAATCTTCTTATATCCTGTATCAAGGTATCCGTCTTTATCAAAATGATATGTTCCTGTTGTAAGAACTTTTCCGTTTACTTCAAGAGATGTAACTTTTGCCCATTCATTGGTGTAATAAATAGAAGCACCTGCTGCTTCTGTCTCTTCTTCTACAGCCACATCAGTTCCTGCTGCTTCCTGTGTTTCCGGCTGTACAGTTTCTTCCTGAGTTTCAGGCTGTGCAGTTTCTTCTGTTTCTGATACGTCAGCTTCTGCACCGACACTGAAAGCCTCATCAACAGATGTTTCTTCCTCAGCACCAGCAACAGGCTGCGCAGCTTCTTCATTTGCAGACTGCGGGGAAGTCACCTGCTTAAAAAGTCTCCATTTCTTTGCAGTAACATCAAATTTCCAGTCAGTATATACTCTTGAAACCTCTACATAAGTTCCTGCTGCATCCGGAGTTTCCTCCTCTACAGCTTCACTATCTGTTTCTTCCTGGACTGCAATCTCCTCACCTGCAGAAAAATCTGCTGTCGTTTCTTCTTCAGCCTCAGCGCTGTCTGCAGTTGTATCGTCTGCGGAAGGCTCTTCCTCTACATCTGTCTGTCCGTCCTCTGTTGTTCCCTCATCCGGTGTCACTGTTACTAAAGAGCTGTCATCTGTCAGATCGCCTTCACCCAGATCTGTCTCTTCATCAGTGGACACTGTTGTATCGTCCGCTGCATCTGCATCTACAGCAGACTCTGCAACTGCTTCTTCGGCTGTTGCTTCTGCTGTAAAATCTGTCATACTCGCTGCGCCTGCTTCAGCCCCGGTTGCCAGAATCATTGTCATGCTTAACAGAACTGCCACAATTCTTTTTTTCACAACTTCTCCTCCTGTTCTTTACCCTTATCATTTATTCACCAAGACCACTGCTGATCGCACTGGTCAAAGCTTTCATTGCCTCAGTCTCATCTGCTCCTTCACAGATAAGTTCGATTTCATCTCCGCATTTCACACATGCTCCCAGAACACTGAGAACACTTTTGGCATTGGCATTACCTCCGTCAAAATTAAATGTAATGCTGGATTTGTATTTCATAGCCTCATTACACAAAACTCCAGCCGGGCGTAAATGCAATCCCGACGGATTATTTACTGTTATTTTCTGGCTGATCATCTTTTCATCTCCTGATTTGTGTTTTGTTACTGATTTTCATCAACTGTTGAAATTCTTGATATTTCTACACCGGTTGCAACTTCGTCCACCAGTTCATATCCTTCCGGAAGCTTGATAGATACCGGAACTTCAAAACTGCCTTCGGACTTGCCGTTAAGATCAACAGATGCTTCTATGTCGCTTTCTTTCAGATCATCAAAACTGTTATCATCTTTTTTGATACGGATCTCAATCTTGGCTGTATCAAAAGCGACCTGCATTCCCTCCGGAGAATTATTTACTTTTATATTCTTGGTAGGTACTTCGCAGACATTACTGCCCTTCGGCAGAATGTTAACACGTACAAAAACATCTTCACTGGAATCGCTTGTAAGCTTCACTCCGTCAGGAAGATAATCAGATATATTAATCTTGTCTTCATAATCACTGTTTTTACCACTGATATCTGCCACAGAAGCAGGAAGAGAGATTGTATTGTTTTCTTCTTCCAGACTTGCCAGTGCATCATCACTTCCGGCAACACTGATCACATTCGGTGTTGTGCTGATGCTCTCTACCTCATATCCGTCTGCCGGTATTCCCTGATACTCAGCACTGATCTTGACATTGGAACGTACTTTCCACAGTTTTGCTGTCACAGTGACCTGAGAAACATTCAGATAAGCCATATCTGTATCCGTAAATTCCTCTCCGTTCTTGTCGATAATCTTCACATCTGTTTCCTTTGTGACGTCCTCAGAAGCGCCATCAACGTCTATGGAGGCATTTACCTTATCTATTTTATTCATTAATGAAGTTGGTCCTGTAATCTTGATTTTCTCCGGATTAGAAGTCAGTGCACCAACTTCATAGCCTTTGTCAGGCTTTGTATTATTTGTTGTTACATTTACTACAAATTCCCGGGTGTCCTTATCTTCTATATGAAGACTCAGATTCTGTGGTGTTGCCTGAATATTGTCCGGCAGGATTCTTTCGCAGGACACAGTGATCGGAACCATCACCGGATCTGTGTCCAGGCTGACTGCCTGCTGCAGGTCAGCGACTGCCTTGATATCAGACGCCGAAATCTTGTCCAGGGTCTTGCGGTTTGCCTTAATGGTAACACGGATAGTATCCTGCTGGTCATCCTGCAGACACATTTTGCCGTCTGCATCCAGATATCCTTCATTCAGAAGCTGTACATCTGTAATAATATAAGACTTCGTGCCAATAGGATTATCAATATTGACTACCAGGAGCCATACTACAATAGCAACCACCAGAGACAAAATCTTCAAAGAGAGATTATTTGTCAGACTTTTCTTCATATTTCACTCTCCCCTTTAAAAGCTGTCTCAGCTTACTGTTGTCAACAATTTTCTTGTTCTGGGCACGTTCCAGAATTTCTCTGAGCTGTGTACTGGAAACATTTCTTATCAGTTTGCCACCCTGTGCCACTGAAACCTGTCCTGTTTCCTCAGAAACTATGATAGTAACAGAATCTGTCACTTCACTGATTCCCACACCCGCCCTGTGTCTGGTTCCAAGCTGTTTGCTCAGTTCCATGTTATCTGAGAGCGGCAGATAGCAGGTTGCTGCAACAATACGGTTCTGTTTTACGATCACAGCTCCGTCGTGAAGTGGCGTATTATGTTCAAAAATATTTATCAGAAGCTGGCTTGTAAGAATTGCATCCAGGTTGATACCGGTTCTCACATATTCATCAAGTCTTATCTCCTGTTCGATCACGATCAGTGCTCCCGTTTTTACCTCAGCCATATCAAAGCATGCCTTGATCAGTTCGTTAACTGTTTTGTCAGTAAAACGTTCCCGAATTTCTTTTCCTGAATCAAACGGGATCAGTGCTGCCATGATTTTTTTCTGCCCCAGCTGTTCCACTACCTTGCGCAGCTCGGGCTGAAATATAACAACAATAGCCGTGATCAGTGCTCCGGCCAGGTTGGAGGCGATCCAAAGGATCGTATTCATCTTGAAGATATACGCAATTACAAGAAAGCCACAGATCACCAGGATACCTTTGAGCAGAGTATATGCACGCGTGAACTTGATCCAGACCATAAACTGATATACAAAAAATGATATCAGAATAATCTCGATCACATCAATGACATTTATCGTCGGAAAACTTATGTCTGACAGATATCTCCCCAGTATACCTGTTATGTTCCGCATAAAAACTCCTTTCTCCTGATTCCCCGTTATCAGTTACTTAATTCTTATTTAAAGATCTTTCAGTGATTCTTCGAGTTTTTTCTCGAAATCAATATCGTCCAGATCCGGCTTGCGCAGTACCGGTGCATCTGATGCAGGTGCTGCTTTCGGTCTGGAAACTGTTTTTTTCTTTTCAGGTTCCTGTCCTGTGAACAGAGGTGCTGATGTGTTAACTATCTTTTCAGCTGTTTTCTTTTCTTCTTTTACCGGCTCTCCGTTAATTTTCTTAATGCTGCGTTCTGATGTGGAAACAAGAGCCTTCGGTACAGCTTTAACATAGTAATAATATTCATCATCCTCATATTCCAGACGCTCTGTTCTTGTATAATCACCGCCAAAAACAAAGAACTCCAGTACGATTCCAATAAGCACAGCCACTACCGTATAGATGATCAGCGGCACGATATTTATGGAAACACCGAACATCATACCACCGGCAAGCATGATCATAACATATACAACGCCACCTGCTACAATAGCAATACGCCATGCATAGTCAAACATTCTGGTACGGATCAGATTTACGACAAGAACAACAGCTACAAATGCAACAAGTGTGATCCAGAGCTCGCCGTTTTTCATAAGTCCATCCGATAGAAGTGTAAGATTACTCATGATATCCGCATCTTCACCTGTAAGAACCTGTGCCTGGATCCTGATCAGACGTACAAAATAATAAATAATCACACCACCAGCTGCCGGAAGTGCTGAAACCGCATTGCTCAGAAGTCCGCATCCAATCGGCAGAATCACCGGAATATCAAATGCAAATGCAAGTGGTGTAAACACAAGGATTATGTTTTTTCCTGCACTGAATCTCAGGAAAAGAATCATCATGAAAAGAATAAGTACAAGCATAAAACCTGCAACTTCTATTCTCAATGCATAACAGTGTGCGACCATAAGGGCAAAGCCTGTAAAGATTATCATACCTGCAGGAAGGATACAGCAGATCAGTGCAAGTACCAGCACGACAATTATATTATCCAGGACTTTCATATAGCCCATATTGGAATTGATCCATACAAAATAAACCAGAGCAAGTATCAATTTCAGAAATGGCAGCAGATACATCTCATACTGCGCATAAAATCCTTTTATCTTTTGTTTGAATTCCAGTAATGCTGTCATTTTCGATACCCTCCTGTGGCTCCTCTGCCGGACATTTTCTTATCTTCTCTGGCATAGATTTTACTTAATTCTGTCAGCTCACTGTAATACTGTCTGACACTCTTTTTGGCTTTATAATATTTCACCGAATACTGAATGTACGTCATCAGTGAATATACCACAAGAACGACCACATAGCCAATGACCAGATAAATTCCCATCGCGATCAGATTCATTTTATGAATATTTTCAAGAAGATATTCCCCAAAATAAACGCCAATTGCCGCAACAATAAGTATATAGCCGATCGTTACAAGGAAAAAATTCTTGATCAGCGCCAGACCGATGTAATCACTTCTGTAATATTTGCTGACCGGAAGATGCTTTCTGCCCTTGCCCTGCTCATACATGGCAAGTTTTGTCATTATCTTTACCTTTTCTTCATTGATCATATTATAACTCCTTACAGATAACTGCTTTCTGATGAATAATCATATAGATTAATTGTATCATATATCACCAGTCATGAAAAGTATTTTTTGCCAACGTTAAAGCCTTCCGGCTGCCAGCGTCACAAAATATACTGTGCCGGCGCCGGCGTTTTTCAGACATTCTGAAACAGCTTCCATCGTACTTCCCGTCGTATATACATCGTCTATAATAAGAAGCTTAAGTCCGTTCAGTGGCTGTTCTGCCGAAAAAGCACCTTTCAGATTTCTCTGTCTTTCTTCAGCGTCCAGTTTCTTCTGGGATCTGGTATCATGATCCTTGCGCAGAATGTCTGTTCCTACGGGAATTTTCGTATACAGGCCAACTTTTTCTGCAAGATCCTCTGCCTGATTAAATCCCCTCCGGCGGCGTTTTGCTGAAGTCAGTGGCACCGGAACTATAAGATCCGGCTTCCATCTGCATATCTCTCCACCAAGATGCCTGCATATTTCTCCGGCAAAATATCTTCCATATTCTCTGTTTCCATAATATTTGTACCGCACCAGTGACCTTCGCATTCTGTCATCATAGACAAATACACTTCTTCCTCTGTCAAAATTTCTGTGTTTTCCTCTGCAGTCTGTACAGTATTCTTCTTCCGGTTTTACCGGTTTTCCGCATTTCATGCAGTAATCATTATTTATTACCTGAAATACATCTCTGCACTCCGGACAGCAGAGTGATTTCTGATCTGCCAGTATTCTGTGACATACTGCACACCGTCTCGGATAAATAATATTCAGTACAGTATCAATTATTTTATTCAAAAAACGCCTTTCTCCCCGACAAACGCTCTCTGACTGTTACTGTCCACCACAGTTCCTGACCTTATTACATCCTGTCATTTTCTTCTGCAAATTCTTTCAGTCTCGCATCAAGCGAACTGTATCTTCTCTGCTGTTTTTCATTATTTATCATTTCACGGAAAGTTTCTTCACTTCCAACCACAGTAACGCATTTACGTGCTCTGGTAACCGCTGTATAGAGAAGATTTCTGTTCAGCAGCATCCTTGGGCCTGAAAGAAGTGGTATCACAACTGCCGGATATTCTGATCCCTGGGATTTATGAATCGTAACCGCATAGGCAAGTTCCAGTTCATCGAGCTGTTTGAAAGAATACTCTGCACATCTGCCATCCTCAAACTCAACCTCTGCCGTCTCTGCAAATTCATTAATAGTTTTGAGAATTCCTGTATCTCCGTTAAAAACACCCACTCCCTGGTCCACGGGAATCCCGTATTTTCCCCGGATTTCCCATTCCAGCTGATAATTATTTCTGATCTGCATAACCTTGTCACCTTCACGAAAAAGCCCCTGTCCGACCTCCTTTTCTTTTTTCTGTTCAGAAGGAGGATTCAGATATCTCTGCAGAATCCCATTCAGTCGTTCCACACCGAGAAGACCTTTTCGCATAGGCGTCAGCACCTGTATATCAAACGGTCTCGCCTCTACGTATCTCGGAAGTTTTTCCTGGATCAGTGCAATCAGCACACGAATGATAATATCGGCATCATATCTTTTCAGGAAAAAGAAATCACGGCTTTTATTATCCAGAACTACCTGCTCTCCCTGATTGATCTTGTGTGCATTTACGACAATATCACTCTCAGAAGCCTGACGGAAGATTTTCTTAAGCTCTACTACAGGAAACTGCTCACTTCGTATAATATCTCTCAGTACATTGCCGGGTCCCACACTTGGCAGCTGATTCTCATCCCCGACCAGTATCAGCCTTGTCCCCATTGTTACGGCCATCAGAAGTGAATGCATCAGATGGATATCAACCATTGACATCTCATCTATGATGATCACATCTGTTTCCAGAGGATTTTCTGCATTTCTTTCAAAATGAACAGCCTGTCCTTCTCTGTCCTCCTCTGGCATTCCACTCAGTTCCAGCAGTCTGTGAATGGTCTGAGCCTCCACGCCCGTTGTTTCTGTCATTCTCTTTGCTGCTCTTCCTGTAGGTGCGGCAAGTCTCAGATCTGCACCTTCACCTTCAAAAAAACGTATAATCGCATTGATCGTTGTTGTTTTTCCTGTTCCTGGACCACCGGTGAGGATAAAAAGTCCATGGGAAGCCGCCTCTTTTACAGCTTTTTTCTGCATTTCATCCAGAACAGTTCCTGTTTCCTTTTCTATCTGCGCAATCCTGCGCTCCATCAGTTTTTCATCTTCGGGGCACAGAACATTCAACTCTTCAAGCATTCTTGCCGTATTCAGTTCCAGATAATAATACTGGGCAGGATATACAAGAATTTCTCCATCACATTCTTTCTGAATGATTTTTCTGTCCATAGAAAGATCCATCAGATGTTTTTCCATATAGGAAGAATCTACTCCCAGAAGCTGAGATGATCGCTGAAACAGTTCTTCTTTCGGCAGATAAATATGTCCTTCACCTGTTGCCTGGAGGAGAGTATATAACATTCCACTCCGGATTCTGTAATCTGAATCTGTATGTATACCGATACGATAAGCAATTTCGTCTGCGATCTTAAATCCGACACCACTGATGTCTTCTGCGAGACGATAGGGATTTTCCTGCAGGACACTGTATACGGAATCGCCATATTTCTGGTAGATCTTTGCTCCGAGATTCAGCGAAATTCCATATTTCTGCAAAAAAATCATTGCTTTTCGCATGTCTGCTTTTTCTTCTATCTGTGCCGCAATCTCTCTTGCCTTTTTTTCACTGATTCCTTTGATCTCGGCAAGACGCTCCGGTTCTTCTTCGACGATCCGCAGTGTATCTCCGCCAAAGTGACGGACGATTCTTCCTGCAAGGGCAGCGCCGATTCCTTTTATTGCACCCGAACCCAGATATCGTTCCATCGCAAGTGCATCTTCAGGCATTTTTTCTGTAAGGAATTCTGCCTGAAACTGTTTTCCATACACCGGATGCTGTATATATTTTCCTGTTGCCTCCACTGAGGCACCCTGGGTGATCACAGGGAAACTTCCCACACAGGTCAGTTCATCTTCCCCTTCCACACCTTTCAGCACCATTACGGTATATCCATTATCTTCATTTCTGAAAATAATATGATCGATATACCCTGTTACACTTTCGCTCATGTTTCCTCCCGTCACCTGTTATCTGCCAAAAGCACAAAGCCAGGATAATTATGCAGATTCATAACTATTCCTGGCTTCTAAATATAGTTACCTGTCTTCTTTATTCATTTGCAGCTTCCACAGCAGCATTATTCTTCCATTCGGGCCATAATCTCTGCATATTTTCCAGTCCCTACCGCTACAACGTGCATTGCATCCTGAACAGTCAGCGTTGTCACACCTGTTTTCTGTTCGATCAGTGTATCCATTCCCCTCAGGAGAGCACCGCCGCCTGTAAGTACGATTCCTCTGTCCACAATATCTGCTGCAAGTTCCGGAGGTGTTTTTTCAAGAACGCCATGTACTGCTTCCACCACCTGTCCTGTGGCATCCCGAAGCGCTACACGGATTTCTTCCGAAGTCAGCTTAACTTTTTTGGGAAGTCCGGTCAGCACATTTCTGCCCTTGACTTCCATAACCTGAGGTGTTGCCTCTTCCACTGCTGTTCCGATTTTTATTTTTATATTTTCAGCCATGTCTTCACCGATAAAAAGGCTGTGATTCTGGCGCACATAATTCATGATTGCCTGATTAAAAGCATCTCCTGCCGTTTTTATTGAAGTGGAGGCTACAACACCTCCCAGAGACAGCACTGCCACGTCTGTAGTTCCACCACCGATATCAACGATCAGATTCCCAAATGGTTTTGTCACATCCACACCTGCACCAATGGCAGCTGCAATCGGTTCTTCCACAAGAAAGACTTCCCTGGCCCCGGCCTGATAAGTAGCTTCCTCAACTGCTCTTCGTTCAATCTCTGTAATACCACTGGGTACACAGATACTGATTCTTGGCTTACGGAAAGCTCTCCGTCCCATTGCTTTTGTAATGAAATATTTCAGCATTTTTTCCATGACAACAAAATCAACAATAACGCCCTGCCGGATCGGACGGATCACTTCCATATTAGAACTCACATGACCCTCCATCTGACGTGCTTCCTCGCCAATCGCCCGGATTTTTTCTGTATCTTTATCATAAATCACAACAGAAGGCTCCTTAAGGACAAGTCCCCTTCCTGTTGAATACACCAGACAGTTTCTGGTTCCCAAATCTATTCCAATATCACTTGCAGGCATAAGAGCCCCCTTTCCTGCTTGTTCTGTTCACATTTGTAAACTGGTATCCGGTTTATTATAAACAACTTTACCCAAAAAAGAAAGTGTTTCTCTTCACTCAGTTTTCAGATATTTCTTTACATACAGTCCTGTATAGGACTGTTCGCACTGTGCAATTTCTTCCGGTGTACCTGTTGCAATCACAGTACCCCCTCTGTCTCCGCCTTCCGGTCCCATATCTATAATATAATCTGCCGTTTTGATCACATCAAGATTATGTTCGATCACCACAACTGTATTCCCCCCCTCTGTAAGTCTGCGGAGAATTTCCACCAGTTTGTGGACATCAGCAAAATGAAGCCCTGTGGTCGGTTCATCCAGAATATAAATCGTACGTCCTGTACTGCGCTTGCTGAGTTCTGTCGCCAGTTTGATACGCTGAGCCTCTCCACCCGAAAGCTCGGTGGAAGGCTGACCCAGACGTATATAAGAAAGTCCCACATCATACAACGTCTCGATCTTACGGCGGATAGAAGGAATATTTTCAAAAAATCCCAGTGCCTCTTCTACTGTCATATTCAGAACATCATAAATATTTTTGTCTTTATATTTAACTTCCAGTGTTTCTCTGTTATAACGTTTGCCTTTGCAGACTTCACACGGGACATATACATCTGCCAGGAAATGCATTTCAATTTTGATGATCCCATCACCACTGCAGGCCTCACAGCGGCCACCCTTGACATTAAAACTGAAGCGTCCTTTTTTGTAACCTCTTGCTTTTGCATCTGCCGTAGATGCAAACAGATCCCGGATCTGATCAAATACCCCTGTATAAGTCGCAGGATTTGACCTCGGTGTACGTCCGATCGGAGACTGATCGATGCTGATAACCTTGTCCAGCTGGTCCAGTCCCTGAATTTCTTTATGCTTACCCGGAATAGTCCTTGCTCTGTTCAAATCCCTTGCAAGCGTCTTGTAGAGTACTTCATTGATAAGAGAACTTTTACCCGAACCGCTGACTCCTGTTACGCAGGTCATGACACCCAGTGGGATTTCCACGTTCACCTGCTTTAAGTTATTTTCTGCAGCCCCACGGATTTTCAGCCAGCCTGTCGGTTTCTTTCTCACTTCCGGTACCGGAATACTTAATTTACCGCTTAAATATGCCCCTGTAATGGAGTCCGGATTTTTCATAAGAGTTTCCGCTGTGCCGATCTCCACGAGTTTTCCACCATGTTCTCCGGCTCCCGGACCAATATCCACAACGCAGTCCGCCGCACGCATGGTATCTTCATCGTGTTCTACCACGATCAGGCTGTTCCCCAGATCACGGAGACGCATCAGCGCACGCAGAAGTTTGTCATTATCTCTCTGGTGAAGTCCGATACTTGGCTCATCCAGAATATATGCAACTCCTACAAGTCCTGATCCAATCTGTGTTGCAAGCCGGATTCTCTGCGCCTCACCGCCTGATAAGGTGGCGGTAGCTCTGCTCAGCGAAAGATAATCCAGGCCGACCTCTGCAAGGAATCCCACCCTTGCACGTATTTCTTTGAGTATCTGCTTACCGATCAGCTCCTGCTGTTCTGTAAGTTTCAGATCAGCCAGAAACTCCTGCAGTTTCTCAATAGAAAGGTTTGTTACTTCATATATATTTTTTTTGCCCACTGTTACAGCAAGTGATTCCTTTTTCAGACGCTGCCCTTTACAGGTTTTACATGGAGTTATACGCATAAAACTTTCATATTCCTGTTTCATGGCATCTGAACCTGTCTCACGATATCTCTGCTCCACGTTCCTGATCAGTCCAGGGAAAGCAACATCATATACGCCTTCTCCTCTCTGACCTTTATAGTATACTTTTACTGCATGGCCATTTGTTCCATGGATCAGAACATCTTTGATCTTATCCGGATAATCTTCAAAAGGTGTATCCAGGCTGAAATTGTATTCTTTTGCAAGAGCATCCAGGATTGCTCTGGAAAAACTCCCCTTATCCGTACAGGACTGCCAGCCCATAACTGTAATCGCTCCCTGGCTGATACTCAGCGACTTGTCCGGAATCATGAGATCTATGTCAAATTCCATCTTATATCCAAGTCCGTAACAGTCCGGGCAGGCTCCAAACGGATTATTAAATGAAAAGCTTCTCGGCTCAATTTCATCAATGCTGATCTCACAGTCCGGGCAGGCAAAGCTCTGACTGAACGTACGGATATTTCCATCCATAGTGTCTACCATCAGAAGTCCGTCAGAAAGATTCAGGACTGTTTCGATGGAATCCGTCAGTCGTTTCTCAATCCCCGGCTTCACAATAAGACGGTCTACAATAATCTCTATATTATGCTTGATATTTTTGTCAAGTTTTATCTCTTCAGAAAGTTCATAAAGATTTCCGTCGATCTGAACTCTGACATATCCGCTTTTTTTCGCCTGTTCCAGAAGTTTTACATGTGTTCCCTTCCTTCCTCGAACAACCGGTGCCAGAAGCTGCAGCTTCGTTCTCTCAGGAAGAGCCATAATATGATCTACCATCTGGTCTACTGTCTGTTTTCTGATTTCTTTTCCACATTTAGGGCAATGCGGAATACCAATCCTTGCATACAGAAGCCTGAAATAATCATAGATTTCTGTAACTGTTCCTACTGTAGAACGTGGATTTCGGTTTGTTGATTTCTGATCAATAGAAATTGCAGGAGGAAGTCCTTCTATGGATTCAACATCCGGTTTTTCCATCTGCCCGAGAAACTGCCTTGCATAAGAAGAAAGAGATTCCATATAACGTCTCTGACCTTCTGCATATATGGTATCAAACGCCAGCGATGACTTACCTGATCCACTGACGCCTGTAAGAACAACGAATTCATCTCTCGGAATATCAACACTGAGATTCTTCAGATTATTAACATTTGCTCCTCTGATCCTGATAAAGCGTTTCCCTGTTTTATGTTCAGTCATTTGTTCCTCCTCTGTTACTGATCCAGCAGAAAATCTGCCAGTATATAATTACTTACATGTATTCCTTTTCGCGTGAAGCTCCAGAAGTCACCATTTTTCTGTAAAAAGCCCTCAGACCGGTATTTCTCAAGAATCGTTCCATAAATACTGTCAATTTCACAACCAAACTGTTTCAGAAATTCTTTTTCGGAAATTCCCTTTGTCATACGAAGTCCCAGAAACATGAATTCCTCCATCGCATCTTTTTTCGAAAGACATGTAACTTCTTTTCGTATTTTCTGCGGATTCCCACTGTCAGTAAGATATTCTTTCATATCTTTTGTATTGAAAAAGCGCAGCCCCTGATACAGGGAGGCAGCGCCCAGTCCTAATCCCAGGTATTCCCTGCGATTCCAGTATCCCACATTATGCCTGCATTCATACCCGGGCAAAGCATAATTGGAAATTTCATATTGCTGATAACCGTATTCACGGAGTATTGCTGCAGTATCCTCGTACATTCTGTACTCAGTCTCTTCATCAGGCAGACTCGCCGGCAGATGTTTTCCAAAAGGTGTCCCTTCTTCTATGATGAGACTGTATGCAGATATATGTTCCGGTCTCAGTTCCACAGTCTTCCGAAGTGAATGACTCCATTTCTCACAGTCCTGTCCTGGAATCGCAAACATAAGATCAACATTGATATTTGAAAATCCGGCTTTCCGCGCCCACAGAAAACTGTCCCTGAAATCTTCCCAGGTGTGGATTCTTCCCAGTATTCTGAGATCATTCTGTTCTGTGGACTGTAACCCCAGACTCAGCCTGTTTATTCCACTTTCTCTGCAAACCCGGAGTTTCTGTTCTGTGACAGTTCCCGGATTAGCCTCCATTGTGATCTCTGCATCTGCAGCAATCGAAAAATGCTTCCTTATGCAGTCCATGATTTCTGCGATCCACTCTTCTTCCAGCACAGAAGGAGTTCCTCCCCCGATAAATACGGAGCAGACTTTCCTCTTCTCTCCATCTGCCGAAGCACATATTTCACGGATAAGCGCCTTCATATAGCTTTCTCTGGTCTTTCTGTCAGAAGGGCCGGAAAGAAAATCACAATACTGACATTTCCTTATGCAGAAAGGGATATGCACATAAAGTTCCAGCTGACCTGCTTTATTCTTCACTGCTTTCCTCCTGAGTATCCTCACCTGCGTCTGCATTATCAGTATTTCCGTCAATCTGATTCTCTGGGCTTCTATCCTGTGCCGTACTGCTGCTTCCCGGATTATCTTCAAGATAAGTATTCACCATGGTTATATTTCCATTGGTGACAACTGCCGCCGAGTCAATCTGATCCGGTTCCGGCGTAGGTGACGGTTCAGGTGTGATTGAAATTTTCAGCACCTGCTGTGAAGCCGGGTCATCTGACTTTTTGCCACAGCCGCAGCCTGCCAGCATCAGACACATAAATGCCAGCCCCAGCGCCACAATATATTTCTTATATATTTTCATGATTCTCCTGCCATTCGTTGCTGTGAACAGTAACGTCATTTCTATTTGTCATCAAGTTTCAGTACACTCATAAAGGCTTTCTGCGGAATCTCCACATTACCTACCTGACGCATACGCTTCTTACCTTCCTTCTGTTTCTCAAGAAGTTTCTTCTTACGGGAAATATCACCGCCATAGCATTTCGCAAGAACATCTTTACGCATTGCACGGACTGTTTCCCTTGCAATGATCTTGCTTCCGATTGCTGCCTGAATCGGAATCTCAAACAGCTGTCTCGGGATTTCTTCTTTCAGTTTCTCGCACATCCTACGTCCTCTCTCGTAAGCTGTATCTGCATGTACGATAAAGGAAAGTGCATCTACTTCTTCTTTATTTACAAGAATATCAAGTTTCACCAGTTCACTGCGCTCGTATCCGCAAAGCTCATAATCCAGAGAAGCATAGCCTCTCGATCTGGATTTCAGTGCATCAAAGAAATCATAAATAATCTCATTCAATGGCAGTTTATATTTAAGAAGAGCTCTTGTCTCTTCCATATATTCCATTCCAAGATACTGACATCTTCGCTCCTGACAGAGATCCATGATCGCACCGATAAATTCCGTAGTAACCATAATCTCCGCATTCACCATAGGTTCTTCCATGTACTCAATCTCAGAGGGGTCAGGCAGATTTGACGGGTTAGTAAGTTCGATCACATCACCGTTCGTCTTATATACTTTATAGATAACACCCGGTGCTGTCGTTACAAGATCAAGATTATATTCTCTTTCCAGACGCTCCTGGATAATTTCCAGATGGAGAAGTCCAAGAAATCCGCAGCGGAAACCAAATCCCAGTGCCACAGAAGTCTCCGGTTCATAATAAAGAGCTGCATCATTCAGCTGCAGTTTCTCCAGGGCGTCTCTGAGATCACCGTACTTGGCTCCATCAGCCGGATAAAGTCCGCAATACACCATTGACTGCACCTTCTTATAGCCTGGAAGTGCCTCGGCACATGGTCTGGAGTCCTCTGTCACAGTATCACCAACACGGGTATCCCGCACATTCTTAATACTGGCCGTGATATAACCAACCATACCTGCTGTCAGTTCATCGCATGGAATAAAACGTCCCGCTCCAAAATATCCTACTTCAACCACTTCTGCTGTAAATCCTGTAGCCATCATTCTTACAGTTGTACCCTTTTTTACACGTCCATCCATAACCCTGCAGAATACAATAACACCTTTATACGCATCGTAAACAGAGTCAAAGATCAGCGCCTTAAGAGGTGCGTCAATATCTCCCTGAGGTGCCGGAATCCTTGTTACGATCTGTTCCAGAACTTCTTCTACATTCAGTCCTGTCTTAGCTGAGATCTGAGGTGCATCCTGCGCTTCGATACCGATCACATCCTCGATCTCATTGATAACTCTCTGAGGTTCTGCACTCGGAAGATCAATCTTATTAATAACAGGAAGTACATCCAGATCATGTTCCAGCGCCATATATACATTCGCCAGAGTCTGTGCCTCTATTCCCTGTGCTGCATCAACGACAAGAATAGCTCCGTCACATGCCGCAAGACTCCTGGACACTTCATAATTAAAATCCACATGTCCGGGAGTATCAATAAGGTTGAAAATATATTCCTCACCGTCTTTTGCTTTATATACGATTCTGACTGCCTGAGATTTAATCGTGATACCACGCTCTCTCTCCAGATCCATATTATCCAGGATCTGAGACTGCATTTCACGTTCTGTAAGCAATCCTGTTTTTTCAATAATACGGTCTGCCAGGGTTGATTTACCATGGTCTATATGCGCAATAATACAGAAATTACGAATCTTGCTCTGATCTGTCATGCCAAAAGAATCCTCCTTTATATTTACATGCCCCTCCCAATTACTGTGGGCAGTAATCCATTATAGCATAACTTTTTGTTTTAAGTCCATAGAGGTGTTTGCTGATTGCTTTTTATTATACAAACATACGTTCTTGTTTGCAAGTATTTTTTATATCTGAAGATAAAAATTTGTATCATTCAGTGTAATGATCTGAACATTCTCGCTGGTGGCATTTACCCATCTGTGGGGGATCGTTGATTTATAATGGGCAGAATCTCCTGCTCCCAGCTCATATTTTATACCTCCAACCCACAGCTGGAGAATACCTTTCAGAACATACACGAATTCTTCTCCTTCATGTGGAAAAGAATGTACGCCTTCACCATAATCTGTCTGAGGAAGAAGATCTACGTATCTTGGGAGAAATGTACATGTATCTTCTATATTACTGAGGTTATAATGAATACAGCGTTCATCTTTCAGATCTACCTGCCGTTCATATTTTCTTATAATGACATCCCCTGAATTTCGGGGACTTCCTATAAAATAACTTATTTCAACACCAAGTGCGCTGCAGACTTTTTCCAGATTGTCCACATTTATCGGTACCACGCCACGTTCAAACCTGGAAAGATATGTTGCTGAAAGATTTGTCCTGTCACTGATCTGATTCAGCGACAATCCCAGATCCTGTCTCAGTTTTTTTACCTTTTCACCGATTCCTATATTCATGCGTTGTTTTCCTCCGCTGTTTTTTTCTTCGCAAGAAATACATGCGTTACAAAAGGTGAGGAATTCCAGAATGAATATCCACCACGCGCGTCGAAGTGTGCTGCATCACTGGGATACATTTCATATGTCTGTCCGCCTGTTTTCAGCATAAAGATACCATCTATCACATAAAAAAACACGTCTCCCTCCCAGACATACTGTTCTGCCCCTGAGGGTTTCTGTCCCGGTGCCAGCGTAATAATCTTCGGAAGCATGTTCATATTCATTTTTTCATCTGTAAGAGATGCCGAATATCCACGTTTCAGGAATTTTTCATCTTTTCTGTTCCATTTTCTCACTATTGCCACATTTCTCTTTCTGGCCTCTGATTCAAAAAAATACGATATATCCACTCCGAAGCAGTCTGCCAAAAGCTGCAGATTATCAATAGCTATGGAGGTTTTTCCATTTTCTATCTGCGAAAGGAAGCCCACAGAAAGTCCTGTGATCTCACTGCATTCAGAAAGAGTCAGTTTCTCACTTAGCCTGAGCGTTTTGAGTTTTTTCCCTAGTTCCTGATTATAATTCACCCTGCCACCCCACATTGATTTTCCGTAACTGTTCATCGTCTTCACAGCTACAGTATTTTCATATAATTGTATAATTTCCACCAATGTTTGTAAAGTTGTTAATGTTCGATAGTTACTGTTCACAGGTAATATCCCGCGAGGTGTTTTGCCATGAATATGGCAAAATCCCGAGACATACGGGGCAAAATCCCATCACCGAAGGTGATTTGGAATGGATTTTGACCAGGTTGCTGCGAACGGAGTGAACAGTAATGTTCGATACAAATTTTCCCCGGCAAAAAAACAGCAGGTCTTTCGACCTGCCGCATTTTCATCATTCAGACAAACATCTTTATAAGACTTGCAAAGAAACTATACAGTCCGTCACCTGCGATCAGACCCGCATCTCTGCAATTCATAAATTCATCAATTTTCTTCTTGAAGATCAGTCGTGCTGCAACAGTCACAAGAACGCCAATTCCGTATATCGGACTGTTGATAACAAGACCTGTAGCAAAAAGCACCCCTATCATATGCTTGCCACCAACAAGCTGCACAATCGCTCCCGGGATCGCAAAGATAAGAAGCGTCTTAATCAGTTCAGGATTTGCCACAGCCTGGCAGGTCGTAGCAAATGTGGTAGAACTTGCAGGAATCAGCCCCTGTCCCAGTGTCACATTTGCAAACAGCATAACGATGATGATTCCGATCACTGCACCGTAGATTTCAATATAAACCTGCTGTTTTCTTCCATAAACCTCATGTTCTCTGTCTTCACCTTTTCCACGGATGATCCAGCCTGTTTTCAGGTCATATCCCATATCCGCAAAACACGGTCCAACAGAACTGATGTAACCTGTAAGCACAGCAACTGCAACAGGTGGAAATCCCATCAGTATACCCAGAGTCAGGAAAATAGTTGTGATCGCAAAAGCCGGGAACCATCCGGAATACATGGCAGCCATACCAACAAGCATCATACTTGCTACAGAAGCAAATGCTGTCCAGATAATCCAGAGGATTATTTTTCCAACAGACATATCTGTGAGGACTCCTGTAAGGACTCCGACCAGGACTGCACCGACAACATGAATTCCAAAAGACATCAGAATTGTTTTTCTGGCCTGTTCATCTGTCACTGTATAATTGTGATTTTTTTCTGTTTCTTCATGATTTTTGCGTGAACTTTTTACAATACTTATGATTGACTGAATCAGGGCAATAGCACCTGCACCGATCATAAATCCCTGTGGAATATAAGTTCCGCCAAGATCAAAACCTGTTACCTGACCACAGTAACCGCGAATGATCAGGGCAATACCAAGTGCTGTGATAGAAGCAATACTTGTTATAAAAGTAATACCAATGGCAGCTACCGGAATCTTGAAATGAGAGCCCACTGCACCGACAACAATACCCTCTATAATTCTTTTGGCCTTTGATCCTCCCTCGTCTCCTGCTTCCAGAACTTCTGCTGTCGCAATACCAGGTGCCCAGGATTCCTCTGCCGGAAAAATACTGGAATCATACAGCTTACCTACTACAAAAATAGATGCGGCTGTTCCAAACAGACAACCCAACGCCATAGGAAGAATTGCCTTTGTTTCTCCAAGTACAAAAAGGATTGCAACTGCTGTCAGACCACAGTTGGAAGCTGCAAATCCTGCGCCTGAAGAAATTGTCTGAATATAGTTCTGTCTCTCCAGATTTCTGAATCCTTTCATGGACGCTGTCGGAATACGAGATACCAGCATTGCAAAAATAGCACCCAGAATAGATGTATTGGCTGATACACCGACTTTCCCCAAAATCTGCATGCAGACAATTGCAGAAAGCACCGCAAGAATCGTACCTATAAAAACTGTTGCCGGTTCAAATGCTTTGATTTTTGCTGTCTTGTTACCCATAGATGAACCACTCCCTTCTGTCAGATCAGTAACCTGCAACACCCATCTTTCTGCAGATTTCTTTTGCTACCGGATCCACATAAACACCATCCTGCTCAATTACAACGTCATCAAGGATAATGGTAGGTTTCAGAAGGATTCCGTCTGTATGACACGGAGCATCCCAGCATTTACCCATAATAGCCTTACCCTGGCTTCCGATACCAAATTCCATACAGCCGAATACTCGTTCATCTTCTACGATTCTTCCTGTAGTTTTTGTAACTCCCGGGTTAAATCCCTGAGAATAATGTGCAAGTCTGTAGCAGTCTTTATCATCATAGGAAGCAAGCCATGATGCAAAGATATCAGCTTCTACTCCACCTGTAATATCAGTTACGATACCGTCTTTCAAAGTAAGTCTGACAGGCTCATTCAGTTTGCCGATTTCAGCCGGCGGCCAGATCGCACCGTCAAATACAAGAGTTCCGTTGATTGTTTCTTCAATCGGACACCAGCTTGTCTGTCCGCCCAGCATGATCGGATAACCTTTCTTGGTTGCACGCTGTCCTGAATGACGGATTTTTCTTCCATGATGGTATGCTATAAGATCTGTACCATTTTTACTCTTGACCTGAATCTTGTCTGCCTCTCCGAGGATCTTCTTGAAATGTTCTCCCAGTTCGATCATCAGATCATAATTTACTCTTGTAACTGTCTTGACAAGCATTTCCACATCCATACCGGTCAGACAGATATAACGTGTACCTGCAGCCATTGCTTTCTGGAATGCTTTTGTATGCATAATATAAGATAAAGAAACTTCAATCCATACATCTGCTTTTTCCACAGCTGCCTCAACAGGTGCGGGGGGATCCATAACTGCACACGGCGCAGTTGCATAAGTAAGAATCACCGGAACTGCATCAATTGCATAAGCCGCTGCTGCAAAAGCATCTATCACACGTTTATCTGATGAAGTGTCTCCTGTGATCAGCACTGTCTCTCCCGGTTTTGCCAGAAGCACATCCCGCACCATGGTCATGGCACCTTTTGCAACTTCCAGACTCAGGTATTCATCCCTGGTTTCAATTCCAATTGATAAATCCATAGTTCTCTCCTCCTTTGTCTCTGTCTGTCAGTGTTCATTCCATTCACAGCAATTTCTGTTTTACTTTAGGACATTACACCGACGATTTGTTTACACAATTTTACTATAATCAAAAAAACGTGTCAATATAATAATATCAGAATTATCCGATTATTATAATTTTTTCACTAAATATATCTCATAAATTTGTGTAATCATAACAATTTTAAATTTAATCTTTTTTAATCATTATATTTTCTTATATCAAAACAACATTTTTATATTTAAGCAACACTTTCCAGAAATTAATATTGTTTTCCAGTGTTTTTTCATGTTAAAATAAATCCAGAAGTTTTTTCATTATATTAAAATTCCAGGAGGTATCACAATGCAGGAACAGTTAAACAGATACATTGATGAGCATTTTGAAGAACTGATCAGAGATACACGTGAATTCGTTTCCATCGAAAGCACTCTGGACGAAACTACCGTGTGTGAAGGTGCTCCATTTGGAACAGGTATCCAGAGAGCACTTTCCTATGCGCTCAGCAAAGGTCAGGAACTGGGCTTTGAAGTAAAAAACTATGACGGATATGCCGGAACAATTCAGTATGGAACGGAAGGTGAGCAGGCTGCAATTCTTGCACATGTAGATGTGGTTCCGGCGATCGGTGAATGGATCGTCCCTCCATATTCAGCTGAAATCATGGAAAACCGTCTCTACGGCAGAGGTTCTGTAGATGACAAAGGTCCTGCGATGGCATGTCTTTATGCAATGAAAGCCATCAAAGAAAGTGGTCTTCCTGTCAGAAACCATATACGTATGATCCTGGGAACTGACGAGGAAACTCTGGCAAGAGGCATCTACTATTATCTTGATCGTGAAAAAGCCCCTGCCTTCGGTTTTTCACCAGATGCGGAATTTCCTATTATACATGCAGAAAAAGGCACTATCCGCTTTCTTTATCACATTCCAAAAGCTGACGGAGACATTCTGATGATTCAGGCAGGAAGCCGTCTGAATGTTGTTCCTGATCAGGCTACAGCCAGACTTGCTCATGTTTCTCCTGACCAGATCCAGGCCGTAATTTCCGAGTTAAACACCAAAGCAGTGATCACTGCAACAGCTGACGGAGACATAACAATAGTAAATGTCCAGGGTGTTGCCTCCCATGCATGTTATCCGGCCGAAGGAGTAAATGCAATCCAGGCACTTCTCCTCCTTCTGAAGAAATTATATCCAAAGCAGGATTCGGAACTCAAAAAAGCCCTGCACGGACTCTCTGATCTTCTTCTCGATGAGACCGACGGAGTTTCTTTCAAAATTGCCTGCACAGATGAAGTATCCGGTGCACTCACTTTAAATACTGCAATAATCTCAGTCGGAGATTCAGACAGCCAGATTAAATTCGATATCCGCTATCCGGTCACTCACGACGGAAACGAGCTTCTTGGGCTTCTTTCCGCTGTTGACAGCAGACTCCCCGTAAAATTTGAACTGATCCAGCATAAACCGCCTCTCTATGTAGAAAAAGACCGTCCTTTTATCAAAAAACTCCAGTCAGCCTACGAAGAATCTACCGGTCAGGAACCAAAATGTATTTCCATTGGCGGTGGAACCTACTGCCGTTATGTAAAAAACACCGTATCTTTCGGGCCTGTTTTCCCGGGCCAGAAGGAACTGGCTCATCAGACCAATGAATTTATTGATCTTGATGATCTCAGAAAAATTTCTAAAATATATGCACAGGCAATCTATAATCTCCTTGCCTGAAACTTACGGGCAGCGTTTTTGCTGCCCGTTTCTTATTGTTTCTGCAATACCCTGTTAAGGATATCTGCAAATGGCTCCATGGCATTTTTTACTTCCTCTACAGTATTATTCTGTGCACCTGCTTCAAGAAGCAGAGATTTTGGCCTCATATGGAGATTATATCGATATCCTGCCAGATAAATTCCCCTGTAAAAATCCGGGTAATATTCTGCCGCCTGGTATTCCAGCTGAAAAGAAAATGCCAGATTATCTTCTATGTACGGATTCGGCAGATAATCCAGATTTCCGCTTCTGTTCGTATAACTCAGCCCATTATAAAAAAGAATCTGGGCCGTAGATTTTCCATTAATTTCTGTAACCAGATGTTTTTCATCCGGTACCCCGTCTCTATGAAGATCGATCACAACCTGGATTTCGGGATTTTCTGCGAGAAGAGGCTCCAGATAATCCCGGGCATAATCATATGCCTTACTTCTGTCCAGTTCCCCTCCCATCAGATCAAAAGTTTCTTTTATATGCATCACCTGATATCCATACTGTTCTGTAAGTATCTCTGCAAGATATTCTCCAACTCCGACAATCGTATCTTCCTCTTCGCCTTCCCTTGAATCTGCAAATGTTTCCTGTGTATGACTGTGATATATAAGAATCTGCGGAACTTTCGGATCCTTTTCAAAAGAAAAATCTTCAGCCAGAAAATCCGCTGCATTCAGTTTCCGTGACTCTGCTGATGTAGTCGGATCCACAATAAAAAAATGGTTCATCAGATAGTCAGTATCCGCCAGTGTTTCAGGTGCCAGATCAATCGCCGGGGCTGGCTGTATTTCTGCCAAGACTGTTTCTGCCTCAGGTTCTTCAGAAGTCTCGGGAACAGGTGTTTCTGTTGCCTGATTTTTTTCCGGCACTGACGTCACTGTTATCCGTATCTCTTCCGGCACTGGTGTCACTGTTGTCTGTATTTCTTCCGGCACTGGTGTCACTGTTGTCTGCGCCTCTTCCGATGGCCTGTCCCCGGATTTTACTTCACCTGATTTTTCATTTTCCTGTATTATCATGTCTCCAAGATATTTTTCATTATTTTCCATGATAAGCTCATACGTTTCCTGGTCCCTTCTCTGTTTTTCATCAGATGCCCTGCTTTGCAGAAAGCAGTACAGAGGAAGCTGTCTGTAAATATTTTTTTCAGAAAAAAACAAAAACATATCCGGCATCACAGCCATAACTGCCAGGAAACACAGGCACAGCCCCATGCATACTGCTTTCTGATTTTTTGTCACTTAATCACCTCTTCAAGGTATCCTATGAAAAAAATCTCTCTATTATGATACAGCTATTCTCCAAATGCAATGTTCAGTCCCTCAGAAATCGTATAGCCAAGATATTTTACAGTTTCATCTACATCTTTTGCAGTTACAAACATGCTGTACAGATTCGGTGTTATCAGTTCGTCCAGAAATTCTTTCTGCTCTTTTTCTTCCAGAACATCCAGAAGATTTGCCATGGAATCATGCACAATGGTTGCCGCATCTACCACTGTTGGCACACCAATTCCAATGACTTTTACATGAAGATTTTCTTCTGTCAGTCCATTTCTGTGGTTGCCAACACCTGACCCCGGATGAATGCCTGTATCTGTAATCTGGATTGTTCTGTTCAGGCGGCGTACACTGCGCGCCGCAAGTGCATCAACTGCAATTACCACATCCGGTTTCGTTTCTGCAACTACTCCCTGAACAATTTCTGATGTTTCCATGCCAGTCTGCGCCATAACTCCCGGAATGATTCCACTGGTCCTGTGTATTTTGCCATTTCCCAGACTTTTCAGACCGTACTCTCTCACCATATGTCTTGTAATTCTCAGATTATCAACCACACGCGGTCCAAGCGAATCAGCCGTGATTCCTGTATTTCCCAGTCCGACCACCAGTATGGAACATTCTTTTTCAAGATCGATCAACTGTTTCAGATGAACCGCAATCTCCTCCGATACTTCCCTGTGATAGTCTTCATCAGGAACAGAAAGTTCCGGAGCTTCAATCGTTATATAATTTCCCTGCGGTCTGCCCATTTCTTTTGCCCCGTTCTCTGTAAGAATTTTTACTACCGTAGTCCGTATGTCTTTTTCTCTGTCATAATTTTCGTGGATCTCCACACCTCTGATATTTCTGTGAATCTCTCTGAATCTTTCTGTAGCTTCCAGAGCAAGGTCTGTCCTGATTCTTCCGTTTGCAGCCATATACTTCTCCTCTTCCTGTTGCTGTCACTCACCGGCAATCTTTTGCAATTACTGTGAACACCTGCTGACTTTTCCACTAACTGTTCACTCTAACCATTTCTATTAGTTTTGACAGTTTTCTTCAAATTATGTATTGACATTCAAAGATAAATATAATAAAATATATAAGCATGTTTACAGGAGCGCCCGTGTCTGTTCCTGTAACACACTAATTATAAAATCTGAAATGGAGGTGTACCAATTGGCTAACATCAAATCTGCAAAGAAAAGAATTTTAGTAAACAGAACTAAAGCTGCAAGAAACAAATCTATCCGTTCTGCTGTTAAAACTTCCATCAAGAAAGTAGAAGTTGCAGTTAAGAATAACGATAAAGCAGCTGCACAGACAGCTCTGACAGAAGCTATTTCCACAATCAGCAAAGCTACATCCAAGGGTGTTTATCACAAAAATAACTGTGCAAGAAAAATCTCCCGTTTAACCAAAGCTGTTAACAGCATCGGCTAATTTACGGATTAAATTTTTAATTATAAGCTTATAATTAAAAAGACAGTCACAACCGTCAGTGACTGTCTTTTTTCATGTCCGAAATCCTCTGACAGATTTCGGACACAAAATATATTTATTATTTATTTCATATATCAGCCGCCAAGTTCCACCATACGGTGAATGCATCTTCCGGCTCCTTCCATTACATTCTCAGGCAGATGGATTTCCTCCCCGCCCATTCCCTTAAGACAGTTATAGATATCCATAAGAGTTGTTACCTTCATATTCATGCATGTAAGCTGTACTGCCAGCGGGTAAAACTGTTTATCAGGGCATGCAAACTGCAGATGTTCGACAATGCTGTTTTCTGTTCCGATAATGAATTCTTTTTTATCGGATTTTTTTGCAAAATCCATGATTCCTGTTGTAGAGCCAACATAATCTGCCTGCTCCACAACCTCCTGTCTGCATTCCGGATGCACCAGAAGCAGAGCCTCCGGATGTGCTTTTCTTGCTTTTTCCACATCCTTTGCACTGACTACAATATGTCTCGGACATCCGCCTTTATAAAATGCAAATTCTTTTTCCGGAAGTTTTTCTGCAACATAACGTCCCAGATTCGGGTCCGGAATAAAAAGGATCTTGTCGTTTTCGAGACGACTGCAGATCTGCACTGCAGAAGATGATGTCACACATACATCACACTCTGTTTTCAGCTCAGAAGTTGTATTTATATACGCCACTACTGCATGATCCGGATGTTCTGCTTTCAGCTTACGAAGGCTTTCCAGATCAAGCTGTTCTGCCATCGGACAGCCCGCTGCCGGATTTGCCAGCCACACTCTCTTGTCCGGGCTGAGAACTTTACATGTTTCTGCCATAAAACGTACTCCGCACATGATCACGCCACTGCAGTCGCTTTTTGATGCCTGAACACTGAGCCCATAGGAATCTCCCATATAATCTGCCACTTCAAGGATTTCCTGACCCTGATACGCATGTGCCAGGATACAGATATCCTTTTCTTTTTTCATACGCAGGATTTCCTGCTGAATTTCTGCTATTGTCATTTTTCTTCTCCCTGCTCTTTTTCCCATGGCTGAAGCGGTGCAAGAAATCCTGCGTCTTTCAGCTGTTTTTCTATCAGATTCAGTCTTTCCTCATTTTCAGCTTCGATCAAATGATAATGATATCCTGATGTTGCACTACTTAAGACTGTTGACCGGCTGTTTTTCAGTGTTTCCACAAACTCACAGACATCCTGTCTGGAACGGATATCCATTTCTGCACTGACACGTCCGTAAACTCTGTGACTGATACTTATATTTTTGACTCTGCCGCCACAGTCTACGATCAGATTCAGCTCATCTGCTGCCTTTTCCTGACTGTGCCTTACCTTGAACTCACGCGTACAACTGCAATCCTGCTGCATTACATATCCTTTTGTTGTAGACAGGATTTCCGGTGTTGATGCCCGGATCACAGCCAGATCCTGTACGATCACCTGTCTGCTTACGCCAAAACGAGACGCCAGTGCCCTTGCAGCCACAGGACTGTCCGCATTCTGCAGAATTTTCAGGATTTCTCTACGCCTTTCTGTTGTGTTCATACCGTCTCCTCTCACACTGCATGAAGATGTTTCATTGAGATATCAAGAATCGGGGCGGAATGTGTAAGTGCTCCGCTGGATACATAATCAACGCCTGTTTCGAGTATTTTGCTGATATTTTCTTTTGTGATATTTCCGGAGCATTCTGTCCGGGCACGTCCTGCAATGATCTCAACTGCCTGTTTCATAACTTCCGGAGTCATATTATCAAGCATGATGATGTCAGCTCCGGCTTCTACAGCTTCTTTTACCTGTTCCAGTGTTTCAACTTCTATTTCAATCTTTCGCACAAAAGGTGCATATGCCTTCGCCATCTCTACTGCCTTTGTAACGCTTCCAGCAGCTCCGATATGATTGTCTTTGAGAAGTACTCCGTCAGAGAGATTATAACGGTGATTGCATCCTCCTCCGATCCTTACCGCGTATTTTTCAAAGACACGGCAGTTAGGAGTTGTTTTTCTTGTATCCAGAAGTGTCACGTGGCTTCCTTTCAGAAGATCTGCAACCTGTCTTGTGTAAGTTGCGATACCGCTCATTCTCTGCAGATAATTCAACGCTACCCTTTCACCGGAAAGAAGCACACGGATATCACCTGTTACGACTGCAAGGAGCTGGCCGTTCTGTACTCTGTCTCCATCCTTGCATTTCAGATCAACTTCTGTTTTCTCATCCAGAATATGAAAAACTCTCGCATATATATCAAGTCCTGCAATGATACCGTCTTCTTTTGCGATCAGGTCTACAGTGCCTTTTGTTTCACATGGCATCACTGCATTTGTGGAAACATCCTCACTTGTAATATCTTCCATAAGCGCCATACGAATCAGCTGATCTGCCTGCATTTTCATTGTTATTTCATTCATGAATCTTCTTCATCCTTTCAATTTCTTTTAATACTTCCTTATGATAACCGGAAAGGATTTCTTCCCTGTCCTCGTACATTCTGATATCTATATTTTCCGGTCTGCACGGATCTGGTGTTCTTCCAAATATAATATCATCTGCTGCCCTTCTTGCAAAGACCAGAGATTCCAGAAGTGAATTGCTTGCCAAACGGTTTTTGCCGTGAACACCGTTACAGCTGGTCTCTCCACAGGCATACAGCCCTCTCATGGATGTGCGGCTTCCCAGGTCAACCTGAATCCCTCCCATGAAATAATGCTGTGCCGGAACAACCGGTATCGGTTCTCTGCATGGATCATATCCTTCTTCAAGACAATGCTGATAAATGTTTGGAAAATGGTTCATGATTGTTTTTTCGCCCAATGGACGCATATCTTCCCATACGAAATCTGTACCGTCTTTTTCCATCTGTGCAAAAATCGCCTGACTCAGAAGATCTCTGGGCTGGAGTTCATTTGTAAACCGCTGTCCATTTCTGTCATAAAGCAAAGCGCCTTCTCCTCTTACAGATTCAGAAATCAGAAATCTGCGCCCTGGTTTTTTTGAATACAGTGTTGTTGGATGAATCTGTATATAATCAATATTTTGCAGTTTTATCTGATGTTTCATGGCAATTCCCAGGCCGTCACCTGCAATGTGAGGATAGTTTGTGGAATTCTTATAAAGCCCGCCAAGTCCGCCACAGGCAAGTACAACATACGGTGCTCTTACCGGATATACCTGATTCTGCTCGTCCATTACGATAATACCGCCGCAGATATTGTCTCTGGCTATCAGGTCTACCATCGTCATGTGTTCACAGATTTCTATATTTTCTTTTGTTTTTGCCTCATTCAAAAGTGTCTGGGTGATCTGTTTTCCTGTGACATCTTCATAAAAAAGGATTCGTGGCTGAGAGTGTGCGCCTTCTCTTGTAAAAGCTAGTTCTCCGTTTTCACCTCTTGCAAATGTTACTTTTCTGTGAAGCAGGTCTCTTATAATACTGTTGGAACTCCGGATCATGAGTTCTACTGCTTTTTTGTTATTTTCATAATGACCTGCACGCATAGTATCTTCAAAATAATCGTTGTAATCTTCTTCGCCTCTGAGCATGCAGATACCGCCCTGTGCAAGGAATGAATCTGACTGATCTGCTTCCTGCTTGGTTATCAGAAGTACGTTTTTGCGTTCCGGGAGATTCAGTGCGCAATACAGTCCCGCTGCTCCGGTACCTACTATAATGGCATCATAATATTCTTTCATCTGTTTTTCCTCTTTCCGGTCTGACCGGATTTTCTTTTTTCATGGGTGCCATTATACTACCAGGCTTGTCAGGTGTCAAGACACCTGTAAATATTGCTGTATGTTTGTGTAAACATCCTGAACTATTGTGTAGATGGAAAAAGATATTAATGTCTCGTTTTTTCTGGCTGCAGGATATCAATACTGGAAACGGCTTCGGAATCTGAAAATACTAAGTTGAAAAAAATATAAAAAGACCAGAATCTGAATGTTAGTGAAGCAAATATTTGCAGACATTGTGATAATACTTAGATATGTTCTGGCTGTGTTATTCATAAAATAAGCACTGTCTGAGCCGCAGGCGAGTTCGCTTATTTTATGAATGGTTTTAACAGACAGGTTATATCTCTAGTATTATCCAATGTCGAAACCGATTTGCTGATACAACATTCAGATTTCTGGTCTCTATTATCAGTTACTCCTTTCAACTTCTCGCCGAACTGTACTTTACGATCAACAGCTCCACACTGAGTCCATCCTGCAGTGTCCCGGTCTTAACAGCTTCTTCCGCATCCACAAAATCCCTCTCTGCCTGCTCCAGTTCATCTATACTGTAAGATCTCGCACAACTCATAATATTCCTTACCACAAAAGCAGGCACTCCAAGCCTTGATGCAATCTCATTCTGTGATGCACCTTCTCCCGCCATTTTTTTTGCAAGGCAAAGTTGTCTGAACTGTTTTGAAAGAAGAAACAATATACGCATCGGCGGTTCTTTCAGTGTAAGAAGATCATTATAAAGATCCAGTGCTCTTCGCTGATTTTTTTCGGTAACCGCTCTTACCATCTCAAAAATTTTATTCTCTGTCCTTGTAGTACATACAGTCTCGATGTCCTGCGCAGTAACTATATCCTGTCCCATAGTATAAGTTATGAGTTTCTCCAGTTCCATGCGAATATTTCCCATATCCGTACCTGTTTTTGTGAGAAAAAGTTCCATATCCCTTGTAGTAATCTTCCTTCCTTCTTTTGCAAGAATTCCGGCAGCCCAGCGCATAAGCGTCTTCTCATCCTGTTTTGCAAATTCCACTACAGAACCACAGGATTTCACGGCTTTATACATTTTACTCCGTTTATCTACTTCTTCTTCAACAAAAACAAGCCTCACATATTCCGGCAATGTTTTCATATATTCTGCAAGTTCATCACATTTATTTTTAAAAAAACCGGAATTTTCCACAAGAATCACTCTGTATTCCGCAAAGAACGGCATTGTCTCACAGAGATCGATCATTTCTCTGACCTCAATTCCCCTGCCTTCATACTTACTGAAATTCATAGTATCATCTTCCGGATTCAGGGCATGTATCAGCCGTTCTTTATATTGTTGTCTGAGATAAGCTTCATCTCCATACAGGAGATATGCGCTTTTAAAATTTCCTGACTTTATGTCTTCCTGTAAACTTTTCACCTTATATTTCCTCGTATATCTTTCACCCCGGTCAGCCGGCAGTTCGTTATCTCACATCTGATATATCTATACTGAAGTTTATCATGAATCTCCCCTGAATTCCAGTCAAACCATAAATTATACTGTTCACATCGTTACTGTTCACAGGTAATATCCCGCGAGGTGTTTTGCCATGAATATGGCAAAATCCCGAGACATACGGGGGCAAAATGCCATCACCGAAGGTGATTTGGAATGCATTTTGACCAAGTTACTGCGAACGGAGTGAACAGTAACTTCACATCAACCACACTGGTGCTCACTCCCTGTAATGTTCTGTCCACATTTTTTTGCCATCTGTGTACACAGTAAGGGCTCCACTTTTCATGGTATATTCCACTTTTGCGCCAGCCTCTTCCAGCCTCTCAATTGTCTCCTGCGACGGATGTCCGTAGGTATTAGTCTGGGAGCAGGAAATAAATGCAACCTCAGGTTTTATTTTTTCCAGAAACTCCCTGCATGTGGAATATCTTGAACCATGATGCCCTACTTTAAGAAAATCCATGTCTTCAAGAACCGGGAGCAGTTTTTTCTCTGTTTTTTCCCCAATATCCCCTGTAAGAAGACCCTTGAATTCTCCATACCTGATTTCCATCACCGCTCCTTCCTCATTAACATCTTCACCTGATGCTCCTTTTTCCGGAGCCAGAAATCGCAGCTCAGATTTATTTGATTTTATATATTTTCCGGCAGAAACTTTCCATACTCTGATCCCGTTTTTTTCTGCAATTCTTTGAAGTTTTTTCCAGGCATCATTACGGGTTTTCCATTCCGGAAGGAACAGATTTCTGACTTTTACTGTAGAGAGATTTTTTTCAAGCATTTCCAGCAGTTCTTCCACTCCGCTTATATGATCTGCATCTGTATGTGAAATCAAAATACCGTCCAACGATGAGATTCCCTGATTCTTCAAATACGGCAGAAGCTGGTACTGTGCAGTTTTCTTTTTGCTGGTACTCCCGCAGTCCATAAGATAGCAGCCACCTCCCGGCAGTTTAAGTACAATTCCGTCTCCCTGTCCAATATCCAGACATGTAACCGACAAATTCTTCTGCGGATGATATCCCAGTACCAGAATTCCGCATATACCAAACATCGCACCTGCACCTGTAATACATTTTCTCAGGACAGGTTTCTGTTTTTTCCCACACCACATAATTCCAAGTATTCCCACCAGCAAAATATAATATAACACACTCTGCCACAATTTCGGTGCTCCGCTGATCCATGTGCAAAGAGGTATTTTTCCCACAAACCGGCACGTTTTTTCGTACAAAACAAGAAGAATATGCCCCGGAATTGCCGCTGCTGAAGCTGCAGCCATATGAAAAAATCCCACAGCACAACATCCAAGTCCACTCAACAACACAATGCTCACTGTCGGAAGGACAATCAGATTCAGCAAAAGACCTGCCACAGAGACTTCGCCGTATATGGTCAGAACCAGCGGCAAAGTAGTTATCTGCACAGCAAATGAAGCCAGAAGTGCATTTATCAGTTTACGTTCCGAAGCAAAAAAGGTACTTAGAACAGGCGCTGTTACCCCAAGGCCGACTACTGCCCCAAAGGAAAGCAGAAAACTGCTGCTGTACAGATATGCCGGTGAATCCAAAATCAGTAAAATGGCCGAAAGTGCCAGTGCAGTCAGGAGATCATAACTTCTCCCAAGGATTTTTGCACCTGTTGCCACAAGAAACATACCTACCGCACGCATGGCTGAGGCACCTCCTCCGGTAAGCATCCCGTACTGCAGCATCACTGTCAGAGAAATCATTCCTGCCAGGATATTTCCCCCTCCAGCCAGTTTCAACATCTGGAACAGTCCCAGCCCAAGCATACTGATATGCAGACCGGATATTGCCAGAATATGTATCATTCCTGCCATCTGATAACGAAGCTTCAGGTCCTGATCCAGTTCTTTCTTTTCACCGATCAGCATTGCTTCAAAAACTCCTGCATCTTCCGGAGCTGCTGTCTGTAAAATACTGCAGATTTTTTCTTTAAAATCCTGCAATGCCTGTCTGTACGCAGAATATTCCCTGCTCTTTTTCCTGACAATGCCATTTTTCATAAGATAATAAATTTTCTGACATGCATAAAACTGTCTGGAGTCAAATTCTCCCGGATTACCAGGCGGCTCCGTCTCTTCCAGTTTCCCGGATATCTGCACAGTCATACCTGCCAGAAGTTTCTCTTGTTTTTTAAGAAATACTTTTATATTTTTGATTGGAATATGTTCTGACCCACTGGTCAGCAAGACTTGACTGAGATAGACAGAAAAGGAGTTCTCTGTTTCCTGGCACCGCTGCACTTCCCCGCAGATTACAGCTTCCGGATGCTCTGCAATCCATTCCCGGGTCTTTTCCGGCAGAGGATTTCCACTTACAAGCGGAATCCCTGCCAGATCCAGGATATACATACAAAGCAACAGAATAAGGCACACAAGACACACCGGGCGTCTTTTCATATAATTCCTTTCTGTCCGTTTGAATATCTGGAGCCTGTGAGCAGGAGATCACTCGCCCTCCTGCATGATCAGATCCTCATTTTTCTGATAGAAATTGTAGAGCGGCATACTGCTTCCATAATTACCTTCTGTACTTCCTTCTATGGAAATCTGCACTCTGTCTGCTTCACAGGAATCAAGAATTGAATTTACAATAGAGTATACAGAAATATCTTCTGCAACATCCAGTGCGTCTTCCTGAAAAGCACTGTTCATATTTATATAGCAGATTCTGTCTGCTGTAGTTACACTGATCGCCACTGAATTTGAAGGAATAGTCGGATAATATCCTTCGTCCAGAGGTCCTCTTGCAAGCTGTTCAAGAACGACACGTTCTCTCGGAAGATTTCTGCGATAATACACATTTCTGGTTTCCTTTACCAGTTTTTTACCACTTTTATCTGTAAAGTACAGCGTAAATGTATCATATCGATAATTTTCGGAATCTTTTCGATTATATTCCACAAAAGTATCTTCTGTCATATCTTCAATCTTCTTATTCCGTGAGTCTGTCAGTTCTTTGCCATTTACAGTGAAGCGTATTCTCTGTATATCCGGTATCTGAATAAGCGTATCCAAAATTCCGGCTCTTGTCAGAACTTCTCTTGCGCTTCCCATATCTGAATATTCTTTGCTGAAATCAATGATCAGAAGGTCTTTCTGAACATCATAGGAATTTATGCTGACTTTTTCCGGCAAAAGACTGACAGCTCCTTCCGGGGCCTGTCTGTCGCCAATTTTCTGAAGCAGATCCTTTACCATAAGTTCCTTTGTCTCTTCTTTTGGCGTATATGGTTCTGATTTGATAGTCGTTTCTGCTGCATTCAGATAATAAAAACTGTACTTGCTTTCATCTTTGTCTTTGTTAAATGTTTTTATACTGCATCCGGCAAAAAGGCTGCTGATCAGCACTGCCAGAAAAAGCGTTTTTAATAATTTCTTCATCCGGCACCTCCTACGGAATATATGACAGAGGAATCCGAACTGAAAAAGTAGTTCCTTCCCCTTCTCTGCTGAACACTTTGATCACACCATGATGCATTGCAATAGTACTTCTTGTAATAGCCAGTCCAAGACCGGTTCCTCCGATTTCACGCGAATGTGATTTATCCACTCTGTAAAAACGCTCAAAAATCCTGTCTATGGAGTCTTCCGGAATTCCCATTCCTGAATCCGCTACTGTAACATAAAAATATTTATGGTCTGCATCCAATGAAACTCTTACCCATCCGTCATCTACATTATATTTGATGGCATTTTCCACCAGATTGCTGATCGCTGATGTAAACTTAAGTTCATCAACATCAGCTTCAACCGGGCGGAAACTGTCTAGAATGAGGTCTATATTTCTCTTATCTGCAATAGGCTGCAGACGTTTGAGAATGTCTTCCAACAGCTGATTAATATCCATATGCTGAATGCTCAGATCGGCTGTTTTTTTGTCCATTTTTACAAGAGTAAGAAGATCCGTAATAATGCGGTTTTCCCTGTCAATCTCTGCCGTAATATCATGCATGAATTCCTGATAAAGTTCCTCCGGTACTCCTTCCTGTCCAACCAGCGAATCTGCCAGGACTTTCATGGAAGTCATAGGGGTCTTCAGTTCATGCGACACATTTGATACAAATTCAGACCTGGATTCATCCAGAACTTTCATACGCGCAAGCATTTTATTAAATGCATCGGTGATCAGCTCCGTTTCTGTATAGTCCGGCACTGAAATTTCATCCTTCTGATATCCATCCGTAAGATCTTCAATAGACTTGGTAACCCTGGCAAGAGGCTTCACCAGAACAGTCGAAAGAAAATATGACAGAAAAATGGAAAGTACCACGATAATTGCAATGATCAGCATTCCCTGTTGTTCCATTTCCACCATGGTCGCCATAATTTCACTGCATGAAACAGTCACCAGCATTGCGCCCTGTATCTGCGGTACATCTGCACTTTTGACAGGAACTGCCAGCTGCATGATCTGGCCGTTTCTACTGTAATCAGTCACTTCACCTGTTTTGAAACATCTGATAACTCCTGGTGAGATCAGCGTCTTTTCTTCATCTACATGATAAGTATCTTTGACAATCCTGAAATCTTTGTCAACCAGAAGGACTCTGCCTCCATATATATTAGACAACAACTCCAGCTTGCTGTTAACAGCTTCCGAGCTGGAGTCATTGAGATAATTTTCCTTGATTATCTGATTTGACAGGATCGCACACTGTGCACGTACTGCAGATGCACGTACTTCCAGTGCCTGTGTTTCGTAATTATAAATCATCAACTGTGTCACAATAACACTTGGTACGATTCCCAGAATCAATAGAATGATCATTATTCTGAAACGCAGACTTTTGAAAAACCTGGTCTTTTTTTTCACAGTCATTGATTATGCCTGAAAATAGTAACCCACACCCCATTTGGTGTGTACATATTTGGGCTCACTGGGATTCGCCTCAATTTTTTCACGAAGACGACGGATATGTACATCCACCGTACGTACATCTCCCGGATACTCATATCCCCATACAATATTCAGAAGATTTTCACGACTGTAAACCTTATTTGGATTGAATACCAGGAGTTCAAGTACATCAAACTCCTTTGCCGTAAGATTGATTTCTTTTCCGGAAATAAATACACGGCGTCCCTCACAGTCAAGTTTCAGATCTCCGGCCTCGATCGTCTTTGCTTTTTCTTTTTCTTCATGCTCGGAACGTGCACGGCGCATGATCGCTTTGATGCGGGCTTTTACTTCAAGAATATTGAACGGTTTGGTAATATAATCATCTGCACCGTAATCCAGTCCCAGAATTTTGTCCATATCTTCGCCTTTTGCAGTAAGCATAACGATAGGTACATTGGAAAATTCACGGATCTGCTGGCATACTTCCAGCCCATCCATCTTCGGAAGCATCAGATCCAGAAGAATAATATCATATTTATTTTCTTTTGCTTTTTCTACTGCTTCCTCTCCATCGTAAGCACAATCCACTTCCATTCCATCCTGTTCCAGATTAAAGCGAATTCCTTTTACAATTAATTTTTCATCATCAACCACTAAAACTTTCCTGCTCATTTACTTCTCCTTACTCTGTTACTGTGAACAATTACTAATCTAGTGTTACCTTATCTTTTATCTTGACAAAAGTACTTTCTTTGATTCCCGGCACCTGCATGATATCCTCAACACTGGAAAATCTTCCATTTTCTTCACGCCAGGCAAGAATTGCCTGTGCCTTGGCATCTCCGATTCCGGATAATGTCTTAAGGGTTTCCGCATCCGCTGTATTCAGATTAACTTTACCTGATTCGGTTTCCTGCACTCCGGCCTCTCCTGACTGCTGGTTTCCTGCCGCCAAAGTTACTGTGCCATCTGCTATTTCTTCTTTGGTTGGAACATAGATCTGCTGACCGTCGCTGACCGGCTGTGCCTGGTTTACTGAATTACCCGAAGCCTCAGGCAGCATTCCTCCAGCCGCTTCAATGGCCTGAAAAACTCTGCTATCTGCTTCCATCTCATATACTCCCGGCTTCACCACTGCCCCACAGACATCCACAAAGATTTCTGTCGGAACTACAGGCTCTGTCGGGCTTATTTCAGGTATTTCATCTTTCCCGGCGGTCTGTGTAAAGCCCGCTTCCCTGGTTTCTGATTCTCCGGAAGTCTGTTCCGTCTTTGTATTTTCCTCTTCATCAAGAAAAATTGCTGCTTTATTCTGACCACATCCGAAAAGCATCACACTGCACAGCAATATTATTCCTGCAGCAACTGATCTGTTTTTGTTCTTTTCTTTTATAATCCGGTTCACACCTTTCCGTAAATTATTTTACGGCAATTCCCCGATTATCATACTTAACCATGCTTTATTTTAACGAATTTCCAGTATTTTTACAATAGCAATTTTATATTACAATAGGAAACTTTTTTTCTGGCTTTTACAACAAAAAGCGCCCCGGTATCTTTATATGTACCGAAGCGCTTCTGTTTTTTGTCAGTTTCTGTTTTTATCAGTTACTGTTTTCTGTGTTTACGACAGCTTTTATTTTACTTTAACCTTGATTTTCACACTCTTGCTGCCTGATTTTACTGTAATGGTAGCTGTACCTTTCTTTTTGGCTGTGATCACGCCTTTGGAAGATACGGCTGCAACTTTTTTGTTTGAAGTTGAATAAGTTACTTTTTGTTTACTTGTTACAGGTGCAACAACTGTACTGAGGCTTAGTTTTGCTTTGCGGCTTAAGGTAACTTTTTTGCCGACTTTTGCTCCTGTTGCCTTGTCTGTTACTTTCAGTGAAGTGGTCTTAACTACTGGTGCCTGAACTTTTACTTTGAACCATGTAGTATATCCACTTGCGAGTTTTACGGTAATCTTGGCTGTTCCTTTCTTTTTACCTGTAATCTTGCCGTTCTTTACTGTTACGACTTTTTTGTTGCTGGAAGTCCAGGAAACGATCTTGTCTCCGTTTGCAATATCAACTGTCTTTACAGCATAAGACTGTTTTACTTTCAGCGGTACTGTTTTCTTCGCCGCAACACTCATTGTAAGCTTCGGAGAAAGTTTTGCGATTGCTTTGGTTGCTGCAACCTTGCCGCATACGGAGCATACATTGGAGTTTACACCTGCTGCAAATACAGTTGCCGGTTTTGTTACTTTCCAGCTGTATGTATGTTTGCCTGCTGCAGGGATCACGGTTGTACGGGTTTCTCCTGCGTGTGTGCTGCAGGCTTCTACTTTCTGTCCTGCAGTACCACAGGTAGCATTTTTGGTGCTGGTGGTTTTCCATTTGCAGCCGGTGAGTTCAGCTCTGATGATTCCGAGAGTTGCAGTTGTCTGTTTACTTACTTCATCGTTATTTACACCAATGAGGTATGTTTTTCCTTTAAGCAACTGATATCCCGTTTCTTCAAAACTGTTATTACCGTCCAGCCAGTAACTATGTGATACAAGTTTTCCATCGCCTGTTATAGTTTTTACAATAGTTGAGATACCATAACCAGTATTATCTGCACTATAAAATGCACTTATATAATAGCAGGAAGTATCTTCTGGCACATATTTATACCATACATATTCTCCATATTTAATGCCTACAGTGTTTTCGCCAGTCTTGACATTAGAAATTTTGGAATAATCTGGAGTAACTACTGTGATGTTGTATCCTGAATTCGGATATCCGCCAACATAAACTCGATATGTTCCGTTTCTGAATGCATTTTCTCCGCCAAAGTAATAATCTTCTTTCCCATCAGTACATCTTATGCTGAATGTATTTCCATATATATCTGTCATAAATGTGTTAGAAAGATCATATACCTGTGATGTATTATTATCATACTTCACTGTCAGCTTTGCGCCCCTAACATTAATTCCATCATAATCATCAAAACCACCACTGTAATATATAGTTCTGGCAGTTCCTTTTTCCAGTATTACAGAAGATATGCACACAGCTTTGCTTACTGTAACATCATATGAGCAGGCATCATCCCCCATATTACTTACCTTTAAATAATATGTTTTCTTTCCAATCATCGAATATCTTAACAGAAAATTCAGGCCTTCCCCGGTATCGTCATCAGAATCACTATAATCCTCATCCATGGATTCATATAATTCCGCATATGGATCACTATCTTCATTATTGGAAGACACAAAAACATAATCTCCGTCTGTTTCCGGTGTAAACGAAAGCCATACAGAACCGTTTTCTGCAATAGAAACTGTTTTAGTCTCTCCTAAAGTTAATGCACTGACATTTGTATCTGCTCCAACTGCTTCAGTCTCTTCTTCGCCTGAAAACAGATCTGCGTCTTCACTGTCCTCTTCCTGTGCAGTTACTTCTTCTGCATCTTCAGTGATTTCTGTCTCTGCGGTAAGATCTTCCCCATCTTCCGCTTCTGCCTGAACCTCTTCTTCAGATGCATCTTTTGCAACCTCTTCAGTTTCTTCTGCTGCAATAGTCTCTTCCTCTGCCTGTACAGCTGTTTCCTCTGCACTGAAATCTGCCGCACTTACCAGTGCTGTTGCGTCAACGCTGGTTACTGTCATGGCAGCTGCCAGGATCAATGCAAGATGTTTTTTCTTCATACCCTTTTCCTCCTTTGTAATAGTGTAAAAAAATATGTATTCATTATAACACTATATCTTTTCGGAAAAAGATATTTTTATATGTATTATTTTAAATTTATCTTACATTTTATGGATACAGCTGAATTGGAAAACTGACTTCCAGTTTGCAAAAGTAAACCCCTGTTCCTAAAAGTTCTTGCAAGACTAAATTCCGGCATATCAAGAAATCATGATTTTAGCGGAATTTACGTTTCCAAACTGGAACTTACAAAACCAAATAGATTGAACCAGTTGTTGAGGCGTGATAAGATAACCCCAGATCAATTTCTGTTCTGAAAAAAGACGCACTTTAAGCGGAGGTC